>JAWLGW010000891.1:0-3490 GCA_041690735.1 Planctomycetota bacterium | reverse complement strand
GCCGCGGCGCTGGAGCGAACCGCGCGCGAGCACCCCGCGGCGGAGCTGATCTACGAGCCCCGCGAAGGCGGCGCGGTCCACGAGCCGTACGGGGCGCTGCTGCAGCGCGCGCGCCGCCTGGCGGCAGGGCTGCAGCGTCGCGGCGTCCAGCAGGGCGAGCCGGTGCTGCTCCTCCTGCCCGCCCCGCGAGACTTCGTGGGCGCCCTGTGGGCCTGCCTCCTCGCGGGCGCGGTCCCCGCGCCCCTGGGCCTGTCGATCCGGCGCCGCGCCGACGAGGACCGAGCCCGCCTGACCGCGGTGCACGAGCAGCTGGGGGGGCCCCTGGTCCTCGCCGACCCCGGCCTCCGCGAGGACGAGCTGCCGGTGGGGTGCCGCCGCCTGTCGCTCGAGGACGTCCTGGAGCAGGGGGACGACCCGCCGCCCGACCTCCCCCAGATCGCCCCCGAGGACGTCGCGCTGGTCCAGTTCAGCTCGGGCAGCACCGGGGCGCCACGCGGGATCGTCCTCACCCACCGCAACGTGGTCGCCAACCTGACGGCCTGCGCGGCGCACCAGCAGGTGACCCCGGCCGACCTGGTGCTGAGCTGGCTGCCGCTCCACCACGACATGGGCCTGGGCTACCACCTGACCCCGCTGCTGATCGGCGGCTCGCAGGTCCTCCTCGAGCCCACCGCCTTCGCCCGCCGCCCGCTGGGCTGGCTCGACGCCCTCAGCCGCCACGGCGCCACGATCAGCGCCGCCCCCAACTTCGCCTACGCGCAGGTGCTGCGCCGCCTGCGCCCCAGGGACGTGGAGGGCCTCGACCTGAGCCGGGTGCGCTGCCTGCTGAACGGGGCCGAGCCCGTGTCGAGCGCGGTCGCCGATCGGTTCACCCGCGCCCTGGCCCCGGCCGGGCTGCCGGACACGGCGGTCCGCCCCGCCTACGGCCTGGCCGAGGCGACGGTGGCGGTCGCCATGGTCGCGGCGGGCGCGGCGCGCCGAGAGCACCTGCTCGATCGCGACAGCCTCGACGACCCCGCCGGCGTCCGCCCGGTGGAGCCCGGCCACCCGCGCGCCGCATCCTTCGCCGGCCTCGGCGCGCCGGTCCCCGGCGTCACGGTCCGCGTCGTCACGCCCGCGGGGGACGTGGCGCCCGAGGGAGTGGTGGGCGAGATCGAGGTGCGCGGCCCCAACGTCTCCGGCGGCGCCTGGGGCCGCTGGCGCGGGCCCGGCGCCTCGGGCGAGTCCTGGCTGAGCGAGGTGGGCTGGCTGAGAACCGGGGACCTGGGGCTGGTCGTCGCCGGCGACCTCGTCGTCACCGGCCGCGCCAAGGACGTGGTGTTCGTCGCCGGGCGCAACCTGTTCGCGAGCGACCTCGAGGCGGTGGTGCGGGCCGTGCCGGGCGTCAGCCCCGACCGGGTGGCGGTGGTGGGCACGACCGATCCCGTCACGGGCCTCGAGCGCGTGGTCCCCTTCGTGCGGCTGGCGGGGCCGGCGCGCGCCCGCGGCGGTCGCGAGCGGGCCGAGGTGGTGGCCGGGGTCGCGGCCCGGCTGGGGGACGCGATCGGCTACCCGGTGGAAGCCGTGGGCGTCCTGCCCGGCGAGTTCTTCCCCCGCACCACCAGCGGCAAGCTGCAGCGCCACCGCCTGCGGGAGGCCCTCGACCGCGGCCAGCTCGACGCCTACCTCGTCCCCACCCACGCCCGCGGCGAGAGCGGGCGCCTGGCCCGCAAGGCCTCGGGCGAGTGGGCGGCGCTGCGCGACGCCCGTCCCTCGCCCCCTTCGCGGGCCCGACGGGCGGGCGCCCCGGACTGGGTGCAGCAGGTGCGGGCGGTGTGGGCCGCGGCCCTCGACCTCCCCGAGGAGGAGGTGGGCCTCGACCGGAGCTTCTACGCCCTGGGCGGCGACTCGCTCCTGGCGGTCGACGTTCACGCGCGCCTCGAGGAGGTGACGCGACAGCGGCTCGACATTCGGATCCTGCGCGAGGGGCGCACCGTGCGGGAGATGGCGGCGCTCCTGGCGCGGGAGCAGCCGCAGCCCGCGCCCCCGCCCGCCAGCGAGCCCGCGGTGCGCGAGGGCGACGTGGCGGTGGTGGCCATGGCCTGCCGCTTCCCGGGGGCCGACGACCCCGCGGCCCTGTGGGTCCTGCTGCGCGAGGGCCGGGTGGCCACCGGACCCGTCCCGCCCGAGCGCTGGTCGGCCGAGCAGTACCACGACCCCGACCCGGCGGCGCCGGGCAAGACCGTGTGCACCTCCGGCGGGTTCCTGGCAGACGTGCGCGGGTTTGACGCCGCGGCCTTCGACGTGGCCCCCGACGAGGCGCGGCAGATCGACCCCCAGCAGCGGATCTTCCTGGAGGTGGCCGCCGAGGCCCTGGCTCGAGCCGGCTGCCGGACCCACCGGGTGGGGGTGTTCGCCGGCGCGGGCTCGAACGAGTACTTCCAGCGCCACGCCACCTCGGTGTTCCGGGTGACCGGGGCCAGCGCGCCCGCGAACCTGGTCAACATGCTGGCGGCCCGGGTGGCGAACCGCCTCGGCCTGACCGGCCCCGCCCTCACCGTGGACGCCGCCTGCGCCACCTCGCTGGTGGCGGTCCACCTGGCTTGCCGCAGCGTGCTGGCCGGCGAGTGCGAGGTGGCGCTGGCCGGCGGCGCGCAGCTCAACCTGACCGTGCTGCCTTTCCTCATGTTCAGCCAGGCCGGTGTGCTCTCGCCGAGCGGGCGCTGCCGCCCCTTCTCTCCGCGGGCCGACGGCTTCGTGCCGGGCGAGGGCGCGGGGGTGGTGGTGCTCAAGCCCCTGGCCGCGGCCCTGCGCGACCACGACCCGATCCTGGGGGTGATCAAGGGCGGCGCGGTCAACAACGACGGCGGCGGCCTGTCGGGCCTCGCCCCCAACCCGGCCGGGCAGCGGGAGGTGCTCGAGCTCGCCTATCGCCAGGCGGGGGTCGACCCCGCCAGCGTGGCCTTCGTGGAGGCGCACGGCACCGGCACTCCGGTGGGCGACCCGGTGGAGGTGCGAGCCCTCAGGCAGGTGTTCGGCGCGGCCGGCGCCGAGCGCGTCGCGCTGGGGGCGATCAAGGCGAACCTCGGCCACCTCATGAGCGCCGCCGGCGTCGCCAGCCTGATCAAGGTCCTCCTGGCCCTGCAGCACCGCGAGCTGCCGCCGACCCCAGGGGTCGAGGGGGACGGGCTGGAGGTGCCACGCGCCGGGGACGGCCCGTCGGTCGCGCCGCTGGCGCGGGTCCGTCCCTGGGAGGTCGCGCCGGGGGGCGTCCGCCGGGCGGGCGTCAGCGCCTTCGGCGTGGGCGGCACCAACTGCCACCTGGTGGTCGAGGAGGCGCCCGCCCGGCGCCGGGTCCGCAGCCGCCGCGACGCCCACCTCCTGTGCCTGTCGGCGCCCACCCCCGGGGGGCTGGAGCGCTACGCCCAGGCGCTGGCGGCCGCGGCGGCGAAGGTGGAGACGTCCGACCTGGACCGGTTCTGCGCCGCGGTCAACGCAGGGGCGCGACGCT
>JAWLGW010000890.1:0-3497 GCA_041690735.1 Planctomycetota bacterium | reverse complement strand
GGGGGCGCAAGGTGCTGTGCCTGCGCGCCGAGCAGCTGCGGGTCCTGCAGGAGCGCTACGAGGCGCGCCGGCTGGCGCGGTGGGCGGTGGGGCACTTCGAGCGGTCGGCGCCGGCGCGCTGTCAGGAGCTGGGGCGGGCGGGCACCCGCGCGGCGATCCGGGCGGGGATCGAGCGGGCCCGCGGCTATGGGCTGACCAGGAACGCGGACCAGGCGCGCTTCCTCGACGTCATGTTCTTCAGCGACCTCGAGTTCGACCTGCGCGAGGGGCCCGAGCGCGAGGTGCTGACCGATCCGGACATGTCACCGCGAGAGAAGCTCGACTGGCTGTGGAAGGGCGTGAAGCAGCGCTTCTCCGGGGCGGGGTTCGAGCCCCAGGCCTCGGAGCAGGGCTCGGAGTAGAGAGGGGGCGGCGTGTCGGACGGCGACGATCCAGAGACCTGCCAGCAGGACAGCGGCCAGAACCCACCTCCCGAGGAGGGCTCGGGGAGCGAGTGCCCGGGCCCCCACGTGGAGGCGGAGGAGGAGACGGGAGACGAGGAGGAGCCGCCCTACCCGATCTTCCCCGACCAGGCCGAGCGGACGCACGACGACTCCCGCGGCACGTTCCACGTGTTCGCGAGGCCGAGCGCCAACACCAACTCCACCGACCGGCCGATCCCCCCCAGGTTCTTGATCCGGAACAGCAGCGAGCTGCAGCGCTTCCCGGGGGCCGGCGGCACGGGGCTGCTCCACCCCGCCATGCACGACGCCCTCCAGCGCATGCTCGACGCCATGCAGGCCGAGGGCGAGCGGGTGAACGACGCCAGCCTCAAGAACGTGGAGGTCCAGAGCCCCTGGCGCGACCCCGCGGTGGAGGGGCGGAACTACCTGAGGACCCTCAAGACGCACCTGGGTCTGCACAGCGACTGCCACCAGAACGGGAACGGCTGCGTGGCGGGGGAGCGCCACAGCGGCTACCGGGACTCGAGCCGGCACTGCCCGTCCGGCTTCCAGAACTGCCGCTTCCCCGCATCGCTCGAGGCCGAGGCGCGCAGCGAGCTCGGCCGCTCGGGCTCGTCCGCGCACCAGGAGTTCCAGCGCCACCTCGGCGACGCCCCCGGCTGGACGCAGGCGTTCGCTCGTTACCTCGTGACCCGCGTGCGCTCGTACAAGGCGCCGGCGGGGGGGACGCCCCACCACTCGGGGCTGGTGGTGGACCTCGACTGGCCGTACTACGACACCGGGGCCCGCCGGGTGCAGAACGTGGACACCACGTCGGCTCGGAACGCCGAAGCTCGCCGCTCGGGGGCCGGGGTGTGGATCAACGCCCACGCGCGCTCGTTCGGCTTCTCCTCGTACGACGAGTCCAAGGAGATCTGGCACCTGGAGTGGCTCGACTGGGCGGGCACCTCGGCCGATCCGGGATAATGAGCGACGACCTCGAGGTGCGGCCGGGGCTGACGATCCCGGCCGCGGAGCTCTCCCTCAGCGCCGCCCGCTCGGGCGGCCCCGGGGGCCAGCACGTGAACACCACCAGCTCCAAGGTCGAGCTGCGCTTCGGCATGGAGGCCAGCGCCGTCCTCACCGAGGGCCAGAAGGAGCGCCTGCGCAAGAAGCTGCCGCCCCGGTTCCTCACCACCTCGGGTGAGGTCCGCGTCACCTGCGAGACGCACCGCGACCAGCACCGCAACCGCCAGGGCGCTCGCCAGAAGCTGGCGGGCCTGCTGCGCCAGGCCCTCAAGCGCAACAAGCGGCGGATCCCCACCCGGCCCAGCCGCGGCTCCAAGGAGCGCCGCCTCAAGCAGAAGAAGGAGCAGGGGCAGAAGAAGGCGCGGCGTCAGGAGCGGTTCGACTGAGGCGGTCGGGCTCCTGCAGCCGGTAGTGCACGAACACGTTGCTGTACCGGTCGCCCTCGAGGGGCGTGGGGCGGCCGTGCAGGAGCCGCCCGCCCTCGTACAGCAACAGCTCACCCGGGCTGAGGATCACCTGGTGCTTGCGGTAGAAGTGGTCCTCGATCTCGAGCGGCCAGTCCCGGTCGACCTGCTGGTCGACGTTGAGGATCGCGCTGACGACGTGCGTGGCGGCTCGGTCACGGTGGGGCTCCAGGACCGTGCCCCGGTGGTAACGGCGGATCCCGTACACGTAGGTCGGCTCGAGGTACCGCCCCACCCAGGCCTCCGCCAGCCCCTGCAGCTCCCGGTGGATCTCCTGACGGAGCTCCTCGGGGAGCGGCACCAGGACGCTGGGCGCCGGGGCCGGGCCGGCGATGAAGCCCTCGACCACCTCCTCGTCGGCGGCGTCGGCGTGCGCCCGGTAGAAGGCGAGCACGCGCTCGTGCAGGAGGGGCGGCGCGGCCAGGCTCTGAAAGCCGCGGGCGGACAGGGGGGCGATCCGCTCGTTCGGATCGCGGACGTCCCGGGGCGCCTCGCCGCCGCTCCGGAACCACTTTGTCAGGATCACCTTGAAGCCGGCCTCCACCGGCCGGCCCCAGTGGAGCGAGTCGGGGTTGGGCTCGCCCGAGGGCGTCAGGTTGTGCCACACCACCGCCCGCCCGCGGCGAGGCTCGAGCAGGCGTCCGGCCCGCAGGAAGTCGGTCGCCCCTCCGGCCTCGGTGGTGTTGAGGTACACCATGAAGGTCCAGGTGCGCTGGCCCCGCTCGCCGACGTGCTCGTCGAACTCGGCTCGCCCCCGCTCGAAGGCGTCGGTGTGCGCCTTGAACTGCTCGCCCACGTCGTACCACTGGGCCTGGAGCCCCTCGCTGTGGCTCACCGGGACGCCCAGCATGCGACAGATCCGCCGATCGACCTCCTCGACCAGCGGGTCACCCAGCAGGCTGAGGTCGCAGGTCTTGCTGGTGCGATAGTCCCGGTAGGGTCCCTGTTCGAAGGTCGTGGTGGAGCGACGCAGGTGGCGCCGCGCCAGGTCGATCAGGTGCACGCACTCGCGCTCGTCGAGGAAGTCGTCGACGACGTACAGAGGGAGCGCGTCGGTGCTGTGGTCCTGAGCGTGCGGAATGAAGCGCCGTCGGCGCGGGTCGGGGTTTGCCTCCTCCAGGCCCAGCGCCCGGCGGATGGGCTCGGGCGGGAAGCCGTGCGCCCGCAGGATCTCGAACATGCCCTCCTTCGCGCACCCGCGCGCCAGGTTGAGGGCGATCCACTCCCGCCAGCTGGCGTCGAAGTCCTGCTCGAGCTCGTCGTCGCCCATGAGGGGCTCGATCGTAGCGCCTGGAGCCTGTCCGCGGACGTGGCGCCAGCAGCGGAGGAGACCGCCCCTCAGCTCCGCCAGCGGCGGCGGGCTCGGCGCCAGGTCTGGTGGCCTGTCTCGTAGGCGATCCGGGTGGCGCCGCGGGCGATCAGGAAGGGCTCGAGCTCGAAGTCGACCGAGAGGGCGCCGAGCTGCTCGAGCTCCACCTCCAGGCGGCGGCGGCCGATCCGCTCCACCTCCTCCTCGTCGCCCGAGACGACCACCCGCCGCAGGATCCGGTGGACCTCCTGCCGGGGCCGCCCCTTGAGCAGG
>JAWLGW010000889.1:0-3499 GCA_041690735.1 Planctomycetota bacterium | reverse complement strand
TGCCGGTGCACCTGTTGACCGAGGAGGCCTTCCGCCTGTACCTCGCCCGCCTGGCGCCGGGCGGCCTGCTGGTCGTGAACGTCTCCAACCGGTTCGTGGCCCTGCGCCCGCTGCTGAGCGGGCTCGCGCACCGCCTGACCCTGGCGGGGCGAGCGCGGCTCGACGCCCCCGACCTGGCCCCGGCCGAGGCGCGCGCCCGCCGGGCCGCTGGCCGGGCCGACTCCCAGGCGGTGGTCCTCGCCCGGCGATCGGAGGCGCTGACCCTGCTGGGCGAGGGCTGGGAGGAGCTGCGGGAGACCGAGGCGGCGCCGCCCTGGAGCGACGAGCGGATCGACCTGATGTCGGCGCTCACCCCGCCTGGGCGCCGAGCTCTACCTCGGCCTCCTGCTCGCGCCCGTCCCGGAGGATCCTGAGCTTCACCGTGTCGCCCGGCTCATGGCGCTCGAGGGCGTTGAGCAGGTCGTCCGCCCGGCGCACCCGGCGGCCGTCGATCGCCAGGATCGCGTCGCCGATGAAGAGCCGGGAGCCGCGCCGGCTCATGCCGCGGAGCCCCGCCCGCTCGGCGCCGGTTCCCTCCTGCACCGACAGGATCAGCACCCCGTCCACGCCGGCCCGGGCGGCGTACGGCTCGGGCGCCAGCTGGACCCCGAGCACCGGCCGCTCGACCCGCCCCGTGGCGATCAGCTGCCGCACCACGCGGGTGACGGTGTCGATGGGCACCGCGAAGCCGATCCCGGCGTAGGCGCCGGTCTCGCTGAGGATCGCCGTGTTGACCCCGATCACCCGGCCGGCGCTGTCGAGCAGGGGCCCGCCCGAGTTGCCCGGGTTGATCGCGGCGTCGGTCTGGATCACCTGCTCGATGATCCGCCCGTTGGCCGCCTGGATCTCCCGGCCCAGGGCGCTCACCACCCCGGCCGTGAGGGTGTGGTCGAGGCCGAAGGGGTTGCCGATGGCGTACACGCTCTGCCCCACCAGGAGGTCGGCCGACGACCCCAGCGCGATCGGCGGCGGCAAGGGGTCGGCCGCGATCCGCAGCACCGCCAGGTCCTTGTCCGGGTACACGCCCACCACGCGGGCCGGCCAGGTGGAGCCGTCGGCGAGCGCCACCTCGACCTGCGAGGCGCCCTGGACCACGTGGAAGTTGGTGACGAGGTGCCCCTGGTCGTCCCACACGAAGCCGGTGCCGCTCCCCCGAGGGATCTGCGCCACGTCGAGGCTGAACAGGTGACGGCGCTCGGTGAGGCTGGTGATGAACACCACCGACGGGGAGGCCTCCTCGAAGATCGCGATCTGGGTGCGCTCGACCGCGGACAGGTCACCGCGGGGCGTCACCGCGCGCGGGGTCGCGTCGGGGTCGGGGCCCGCCACCGGCAGGCCGCGCGGCGCGAGCAGGGCCGCCGCCAGGAAGGCCACCAGCGCCAGGATCAGCACGCTCTGCAGGGTGCGCGCCCGCCGCTCGACCTCGAGTCGGCGGAGCAGGTCCTCGTAGGCCCCGTTCATGCCACCTCCTGCCGCCGTTATACCGATGGTCGCGGGACGGTCGAGGCTGCGCGCCTGGCGCGGCTCGTCGCCTGAGACGACGGGCAAGAGTTGCCGCTCTCCGATCAGGAGCGGCTCTTCGCCTCCGAGTCGAACGGTCGCTGACGGCGCTTACGTCGGCCCCTCCGTTGCAACGGCAGACGAGCCCGAGCACGGGAGGTACGCTGTGTGTCGAGGTCCTCGAGAGCGCTCATGTCCCCCAAGCCCGTGGAGCAGATCCCTGAGCTGGTGGCCGGCGATCGGCTCACTCGCGACGAGTTCGAGCGGCGCTACTCCGCCATGCCGCACCTCAAGAAGGCCGAGCTGATCGAGGGGGTGGCCTACGTGCCCTCACCCGTTCGCCAAGCCGCCCACGGCGGTCCGCACGGTCGCCTGATCACGTGGCTCGGGGTCTACACCGCGGCGACCCCTGGCGTCGACTTCGGCGACAACGTGACAGTGCGCTTGGACCTCGACAACGAACCGCAGCCCGACGCACATCTGCGTATCGCTCCGGCGGCCGGCGGACAGTCGCGGCTCTCGGACGACGATTACGTGGAGGGCGCGCCCGAGCTCGCGGCCGAGGTCACGGCCAGCAGCGTCAGCTACGACCTCCACGACAAGAAGGCGGCCTACCGGCGCAACGGCGTGCGGGAGTACGTGGTGTGGCGCACCCAGGACCAGGCCCTGGACTGGTTCGTGCTCCGCGGCGGCCGCTACGACCGGCTCACGCCAGGCGCGGACGGCCTGCTGCGAAGCGCGGCCTTTCCGGGCCTGTGGCTCGATCCCCAGGCGCTCCTGTCGGGCGACCTGGCGGGCGTGCTGGCGGTGCTGCAGCGGGGCCTCGCCTCGTCCGAGCACGCCGCCTTCGCCCTGCGGCTGCGCCGGGCGCTGGAGGGCTGAGCCCTCGACGTCAGCGGGGAGCGGCCGCGTCCGCGTCCAGCTCCCAGCTGGCGAGGCAGCGGCGCAGGAGCTCGTCGAGGGCGGGGACGTCCTTCGCCTCCACGTAGGCGGCGAAGAAGAAGGTCCGGTCCTCGCGGAACCGCACCTCGCGCAGGGCGGCGACGGTGCGGTCCGACACGGTGGTGGTGGTGCGCAGGCGCTGGTCGGCGCCTCCCTCGCGCTTCCGCAGCCGCGAGCGCTCGGTCACCTCGAACTCCCCCACCCGGGCCAGGTCCTGGAGCTCGCGCTGCACCCAGGCCAGCTGATCGTCGTACGAGGCCGCGGCGGCGCGCACCGAGAACACGTGGACCCGCGGCCGGAAGCGACGCCCCGGCTGCGGCGGAGCCTGCAGGATCAGGATCCCCGCCTCGGTGCGGGCCTCCCAGCCGGTCGGCTTCCGGATCGTGAACCCCTCGCCGGGGATCGGCAGCACCTCGAGGTCGGTGTCGCTCAGGGTGAGGTGCGGGATCGGGCTGGGGATCCCGGGGTCGGGCTCGGTGCGGCGCTGCACCCGCAGGCGGTACTCCTCGCGCATGCGCAGCCAGCGGCTCCCCCGCAGCGGGGCCTCGAGGTGCTGCTCGAAGTAGGCGTCGGTGAGGAGGTCCGCCTCGGCGTCGAACCACCGCACGAGGTGGCGCTCGGCGACCAGCTCGCCCTCGGTCCGCTCCTCCTTGTAGGGCCAGGTGACGCGGATGCCCTCGGCCGTCACCCCGCGAGCGGGGTCGATCTTGCCGACGATCACCTCGCCGGTGTCCATGACCACGATCCCGGCCTGCGCGGCGCCCGGCGCCAGGAGCGCTGCGGCGGCGATCACGAGCGACGTCAGGGTGCTCCCACGGGCGATCACTCGGCCTCCTCCAGCCCGAGGGCCTTGAGCTCGCTGACCCGCACCTGGCGGATCAGCTCCTGCTTGGGGGTCTCGCGGCCGGCCAGCAGGGCGGCCGCGGCGGTGAGCAGCGCGGCGGCCGCCGCCGCGAAGGCGACCCGCCACACCGCGTGCCGCCGACGCCGGCGGTGGGTGGGGGTGGCGGTGACGGCC
>JAWLGW010000888.1:0-3499 GCA_041690735.1 Planctomycetota bacterium | reverse complement strand
GCCCGGTGCCGATCCCCGAGAACATCGAGATCAAGCCGCTCGGCTCCTGAAGCCGGGCGACACCCTCCCTCTCCCGCTCCGGGCCTGGCGTCACTCACGCCAGGCCCGGCGCCATGTACGGGCCTCTCTTCCCGTCCGACCCTCCGCGCCCAGCGATCACGAGGACGCGCGCGAAGCCAGCGACAGCTGCCTTCGTTGGCGTCTTGGCGTCTTGGCGGTCGGTGGGTCTCCGCGACGTCAAGGAGCCCCGCGACAGCTCCTAGTCGAGGACGCTGTCCACGTCGAGCGCGAAGAACGGCAGCGGCTCGGCCACGTTCTTCACCCGCTCGGTGCGGCGCGGGCCGAAGCGGGCGGTCGGGCAGGCTTGCTCGACGAGGGCCCGCATGGGCTCGAGCACCAGGACCTCGTCGCGCACCGCCACCGACTGCAGCCGGGCGGTGTTGTTCATGCCGGGCGAGAAGGCCGTGAAGTCCTTGTTGGGCCCGAACCGGCCGACGGACGCCGAGCAGTGGTTGATCCCGATGGCCACCCCCAGCGGCTCGCCGGCGGCGACGATCGGGGCCGCGGCGGGCAGGGTCGGCAGGACGTCGCGGGTGAACCGCACGATGTCCGCCGCCGCCCGGGCGCAGGAGAGGGCCAGCGCGGCCGACTCCTGCTCGTAGTAGGGCGGGCCGAACAGGCCGATCACGCAGTCCCCGACCAGCTTGTCGAACACGCCGCCGCGCTGCCACAGCAGCCGCACCACCTCGCGCGACCAGGTCTCGATCAGGTCGCCGACGGCCGCGGGGTCGCCCAGGATCTGCTCGCTGAGGCGGGTGAACGAGGCCACGTCGGCGTACAGGATCGAGATCTCGGCGGTCCGCGGCGCCAGGCGGAGCCTGGGGTCCTCCTCGTCGAGGAGGCGGACCACGACCGGCAGCGGGAACGTCCGGTGCAGCACCCGCCCGGCGCGGCTGAAGTCGACGATCCGCTTCTGCAGCACGTCGGCGAACAGGTCGAACACGTCGTGCTCGTAGGTGGTGAGGGGGCGGCGGCTGCCCACCACGAGCTTGCCCACCACGCTCTGCGCGTGCACCCCGCTGATGAGGACCGTCTCCAGGCACTCCTGGTAGCCGAGGGACTGCAGCAGCTCCTCGCTCTGGACCTCGCCGGCGACGTCCCCCACCTCCTCGCCGACCACCCGCCGGTGCTCCACCTCGGCGCCCGTCACCAGCAGCGAGGCCCCGCCCGGGGCGGCCACCGCCCCCTGCGACCGCAGCACCCGGTCGAGCTCCTGGGCGACCCGCTCCCGGGAGCTGAACTCCAGCTCGTCACCGCGGAACACGAGGTAGTGCAAGGAGCCCTCGTAGTCCTCCTCCAGGTGATAGATCACGATGAGCAGGTCGAAGCTGACCGCCTGGTCGATGTGCGTCACCGCCTCGATCACCCCCTGGTGGACGATCGGGTGGCGCAGGGCCTGGTGGATCGCCCGCAGCAGCCGCTGCTTCTCGCGGGCCTGTCGCACCGCCGCCAGGTAGTTGTCGAGGACCTCGGCCGCCACGTGCAAGAGCTCCGCCTGCTCCGCCGCCCCGGGGCCGGCGCCCGGCGAGGTGAGGAGGGCGAGGGTGCCGAAGCTCTCTCCCGCGACGTCGAGGCGCCGCGCCAGGAGCACCCCCTCGGGCCCCTCCTCCTGCGCCCCCCGCGGGCCCTCGGCGACCAGCGCCTGCGCCCGCTTCGCCAGCGAGGCCGCCACCTCGTGCGGCCCCTCGCCGGTGAAGCCGAACACCCGCGGCTCCAGCTCCTCGTCGAGGGTCTCGACCCACACGGCCTCGCCGGCCGTGGCCTCCAGCAGGAGCGGCAGCGCCTCGGCGAGCGCCGCGGCGAGTGAGAGCCGCCGCTGCCCCGCCGACTCCAGGAACTCGTCGAGCCGAGCCTGGAACAGGAGACGCTGCCGCAAGTCCTCGATCTCAGCCATGGGGGAAACACCTCGCCGGCGGGAGCCCGCGGGATCCTAACCCAGCGACTGCCGGTCGACGCCGTCCGTCCCTTGCCCCGGCCCGAGCCTGTGGGCACGGGCTGGTGGGGCCGGGTGGCGGTCGCCTAAGGGCGCGGCTCTTGGTAACGTCGGGGCCCCGAGGCGCTCATGGAGATCAAGGTCACGGCCACCCGAGGTGAACAGCCCCTCCCGGCGGAGGGGTCGGCGCCGGAGTCAGCGGCGCAGGGCGGGGGACGCATTCAGATCTCCCGGGACGACCTGGTCGAGGACCGCTACCACCGCCTGCGCCTGATGAAGTGGTGGGACCAGGACAAGCTCAGGGGCGCCACCGCGGTGATCGCGGGCGCCGGGGCGCTCGGCAACGAGGCGATGAAGAACCTGGCCCTGCTCGGGTGGGGTCGCATGATCGCCTGTGACATGGACTCGATCGAGACGTCGAACCTGACGCGGTCAGTCCTGTTCAGGCTGGGGGACGTCGGCCGCCAGAAGGTGGACGTGGCGTGCGAGCGGGCCATGGAGCTCAACCCCGACGTGACGGCGATCCCGGTGCAGGGCGACCTGCGCTTCGCCCTGGGGCTGGGGGTGATCCGCCGGGCCGACGTGGTGCTGGGCTGCCTCGACAACATCGCGGCGCGGGTCTACCTGTCCCGCCACGCCTACCGCATGGCGAAGCCCTCGATCGACGCCGGGCTGGACCGGATCAACGGCGACATCTACACCTTCAACCCCCCCGAGGGGCCCTGCTACGAGTGCCGGCTCAAGGAGCCGGACCGGCAGGAGTTCCGCCGCCGCCAGTCCTGCCTCAAGCTGTCGCGCAAGGACATCTCGCTGGGGCACGTGCCCACCGCCGCCTCGATCGCGGCGATCACCGCCGGCCTGCAGACGCAGGTGGCGGTGCGGCTGCTGCACGGCCTGCCGGTCCCGTACGGTCGTCGGCTGGGGCTGTACGGCATGAGCGACCTGTTCTTCGACATCACGCTGGACGTGGCCGACGAGTGCCCGGCGCACGGTTGGCTGGAGTGCCTGCGCGAGCGGGAGGTGGTGGAGACGCCGCTCACCGCCGAGGGCTCGACCCTCGACGACCTGCTGGGGACGATCCGCGAGCACCTCGGCCCCAAGGGCTACCTGAGCCTGGACGAGGACCGGGAGGTGATCGTCGGGCTCAGCTGCGCCGGCTGCGACCGTCGCCGCGACGTGCTGGCCCTGGCCGGAGACCTCTCGGAGGACGAGGCCCGCTGCGAGGGCTGCGGCGAGCCCATGGCGCCCGACGTGCGGTCCATGTTCGACGGGGGCGAGGGCCTCGGAGGCCGCACCCTGCGCGAGGTGGGCCTGCCGCCCCTACACATCGTTCGCGGCCGCGAAGACGACGGCGGCCGTGAGGTCTTGATCGAGCTCACGGGTGACCACCCCCGTTTCTTTGGCTCTGGAGGACGGTAATGGCCCAGATTTCCGTGACCCTGGTGCGGGCCGACACGAACCAGGAGTTCGATGTGGAGCTGCCCGACGACGCCAGCATCTCCGAGC
>JAWLGW010000887.1:0-3499 GCA_041690735.1 Planctomycetota bacterium | reverse complement strand
CGCGGCTTGAGCTCGAGCCGGCCCAGCACCTCGTCCACGTCGCTCACCTCCACCTCCAGGGGGTCGCCCGCCGCCCACCGGCGCCCGCCGGCGGCGGTGAGCGTGAGGGTGTTGTCGTCGAACGACCAGGGCCCCTCGGGCAGCTCGTCGAGGGCGACCGTCCCCGTCACCCCCTCGTTCACCAGCAGCACCGTGAGCCCGAACGGCCGCACCCCCACCACGCGGGCCGCGAACACCTCGCCGATCCGCTCGCCGAACAGGCGCGCCACCAGGCACAGGGTGCGCTCCTGCTCGGCCTTGCTGGACCGGTAGGCCAGCTCGTTGCACTGCTCGCCAAGCTTCTCCAGGCGCGGGTCGGAGGCCGACTGGCTGCGGTCGCCTCGCAGGTGCGCCTTGACGATCCGGTGCACCACCAGGTCGGGGTAGCGGCGGATCGGCGAGGTGAAGTGCAGGTACAGGGGCGCCCCCAGGGCGAAGTGCGGCGCCGGGTGGGGGGTGTAGCGGGCGCGCCCCAGCAGCTCGCGGCGGAGGACGGCGTTCACCTGCGGGCCCAGCTCCGAGCCGTCCAGCTGGTGCTCGAAGGCGGCCAGGGCGCGGGGGGTGAGGCGGCCCTCGCCGAAGCCGGCGGCGAGGCCGAAGTTCTTGGCGACCTCCACGAAGCGGGCTCGCCGCGCCGCGTCGGGCGCGTCCTGCACCCGATACAGGGCCGGCAGCCCGCGCTCGTGCAGCCAGCGGGCGACCGCCTCGTTGGCGGCGACCATCAGGCGCTCGACCAGGCGGTGGGCCGCGTTCTCCTCACGGGGCCGGGCCGCGACCGGCTCCCCCTCCGCGTCGAGCTCGAGGCTCAGCTCCTCGCGGGAGATGTCGACGCCGCCCCGGCCGGCGCGCACCTCCGAGAGGCGCGCGGCGGCGGTCCGCAGCCAGCGCACCGTGTCGCGCACGCCCGCCGGCACGGCGGCTTCGTCGCCGCGCTCCAGGAAGGCCGCCACGGCGTCGTAGGTCAGCCGGGCGTGGTTCTGGATCCGGCTCTCGTACAGGTCGACGGCCGTGACGGCGCCCTCGGGGTCGATCCGCAGCTCGACCGTGAGGGTCAGGCGGTCCTCTCCCTGCAGCAGGCTGACTCGCTCCTCGCTGAGGACCCGCGGCAGCATGGGGACGACCTCGCCCGGGAGATAGACGCTGGTGCCGCGCCGCTGCGCCTCGCGGTCGAGGGGCGTCCCCTCGGGCACCGCCGCGTCCACGTCGGCGATCGACACCAGCACCCGCACGGCGCCGTCGGCCTGCGCCGGCAGCGCGGCCAGGGCGTCGTCGAGGTCCTTGCTGCTGGCGGCGTCGATCGTGATCGTGGGGACCCCCGTCAGGTCCCGTCGTCGCCCCTCCGTCCGCCGCGCCTCGAGGGGCGCCGTCTCGCGGGCCTGGCGCAGGGCGCCCGCCGCGTACTTGGTGCGGATCCCCCAGTTGACCAGCACGGCCGTCCGCCCCACCTCCTCCGCCGGCACCCGCCGGCCGTAGGCGAGGACCTCGCCGTCGAGGCGTCCCACCACGAACTCGCCCGGCCGGAGCGTCTTGGGCGTCTTGGTCAGGGGCCAGGTGCTGTTGCCGACCCGCGGGTCGACCCGCACGTGGGCGCGGCCGCGGCTGGAGACCACCTCGCCGAACAGCTCCTCGCGCCAGCGGAGGGTCAGCTTCAGCTTCTCGGCGCGGTGGCGCCCGTCCTTCTCCTCCACCAGCCTGGCGGTGACCACGTCGCCGGCGAGGAACGGCTTGAGCTCGGGCGGCGCCACGAACACGCTGTCGGGGAGCTCCTCCCCCGGGGCGGGGTCGAGGCGCAGGAAGCCGAAGCCGCGCGGGTGCATGGCGACGCGGCCGGTCACGGTGCGGGGTGAGGTCATGGCGCTCCAGTCGGTCGCGGATTGTATGCCCGCCCGGTGTCCGGACCGAGGATCGGCGCCGCGTACACTGCGCTCTCATGAGCGACGCCGCCGGCTCTCCGCCTCCCGCCGACACCCAGACCCCCTCGCTGCCCGTCCTCCCGCTGCTGGCGCTCGGTCTCCTGGCGCTGCTGGGCGCCCTGGCCGTGGTCCGGGTGGCGCCGCCCCCCGCGCTCCCCGCGGACGCGCCCCCCGAGCGGTTCTCGGGGGCGCGGGCGCAGGCGATCCTGGCGGACCTCCTGGCCGAGGGGGTCCCCCACCCGGTGGGGAGCCCTGAGAACGAGCGGGTGCGGGCGCGCCTGATCGAGCGCCTGCGCGACCTCGGCCTGTCGCCCGTGCTGCACGACACCTTCGCCGTGGCCGCCGGCGCGTCCACCTGCGGGCGGGTGGTCAACGTGCTGGCCCGGCTCCCGATCGCCGGCGGAGCGGCGCCGCAGGGGGCCGAGGCGGTGCTGCTCATGGCCCACTACGACTCGGTCGCCGCCGGCCCCGGCGCCAACGACGACGGCGCAGGCGTGGCCGTCCTGCTGGAGGTGGCCCGCGCCCTGGTCCACGATCCGCCGGCTCGTCCGGTGCTCCTCCTGTTCACCGACGGCGAGGAGGCGGGTCTGCTGGGGGCGGAGGCCTTCGTGAACGAGCCCCATCCGGCCCTGGTCGAGGTGGGGGCGGTGATCAACGTCGAGGCCCGCGGCAGCCGGGGGCCGAGCCTCATGTTCCAGACGGGTCCCGGCTCAGGCGGGCTGGTGGCGCGGTTCGCCGAGGTGGCGCCGCGCCCCTTCACGGGCTCCACCTTCACCACCGTCTACGAGCGCATGCCCAACGACACCGACCTGACGCCGTTCGTGCGGGCCGGCTACCCGGGGCTCAACTTCGCCTACGTGGGCGGTGTCGAGCACTACCACACCCCCCTCGACGACCTGGCGCACGTCGACGCCCCCTCGCTGCAGCACCACGGCGACAACGTGCTCGCGGTGACGCGCTCCCTCGCCAGGGAGGGGGTGCCCCCTCGCGCCGATCTCCCGGTGTTCTTCGACCTGCTCGGCCTGGGGGTGGTCGCCTGGCCGGTGGGGTGGGCGGCGCCCCTGGCGGCGCTCGCCTTGCTGGGGTTGACCGCTGTGACGCTCGGGGCGCGGTGGCGCGAGTCGCGCTCGGTGGCTGCGGCGGCGAAGGGACTCGGCCTCGGCCTGCTGGGGGCGCTGGTCGCTGCCGCGGCGGCCTCGCTGGCGGTGGGCCTGGGCTCGTGGCTCCTCCTGCCGGCCACCCCCTGGCCGGAGGGCGGCGGGCTGCACCTCCTCACCCACGCGGGGGCCGCGGTCGCGGCGGCGCTGGTGGTCGCCTGGCCGCTGGCGCGCCTGGGCCCGTGCGCGGTGTGGGGCGGCGTGTGGCTCCTGTGGGGACTGGGCGGCCTCGCCCTGGCCCTCACGCTGCCTGGCCTGAGCTACGTCCTGGTGGCGCCCGTCCTCGTCGCCGCCGGGTCCGGCGCGGTGGCCTGGGCCCTCGCGGCGGGCCGCCCTGGGGCGGCACGCGCGCTGGCCGCGCTGGCACCGCTTGCTCTGGCGCGGACGCTC
>JAWLGW010000886.1:0-3500 GCA_041690735.1 Planctomycetota bacterium | reverse complement strand
GGCGATCTGCACGGGGAGCGGGCTCAAGGACACCGAGAGCGCCCTGCGAGCGGCTGGCGGACCGCCGGCGCCGATCGCGCCGACGCTGGCGGCGGTGGAGGAGCGGTTGGCGCGGGGGCGCTGAGCACGCAAACGCGCCCCGCCTACCGCCCCACCCGCCAGGCCGCCCGCACCTCCGCCACCCGCTGCAGGACCGCCGCCGGGCTCGGCGGCCGCTGGTCGGGGTCGATCCGCAGCAGGTCGCGCAGCAGCGCCCCGAGGTGCTCGTCGAGCCCCTCGGGCAGCGGGACCTCGTGGTGGCTCATGAAGTCGATCAGCTTCATGCCGATCAGCCCCGGGAACGGCTCGGCTCCGGTGAGGGCGAACCGGACCACCATGCCCAGCGCGAACAGGTCGCTGCGGGTGTCGCCGGCGGCGCCGCGCAGGGCCTCGGGCGCGATGTAGCCCGGCGTCCCGAGCACGAGGTCGTGCTGGGTCACCCCCTGATCGAACGAGCGCTTGGCGAGGCCGAAGTCTACCAGGACCGGCGCGCCCCACTGGCGGTCGCGCAGGATCACGTTGCTGGGGGTCAGGTCGCGGTGGACCAGGTCGACCGCCGCCAGCGCGCACAGCGCCGCGGCGCCGACCTCCAGCAGGGCCAGCGCCTCGACCGGCGAGGCGCAGCCCGCCTGAGCGACGTGTGAGCGCACCGTGGGCCCCTCCACGTGGTCCATGCTGTAGTAGAAGCGCCCCTCGGCCACCCCGAAGTCGCGCACCGCGACCACGTTGGGGTGCTCGACCGACGACAGGGCGTAGGCCTCGCGGACAAAGCGCAGCCGCTCCTCCTCGCGGACGCCCGGACGGGTGCCGAGGACCTTGAGCGCGACCGGCGACCCGCTGACCAGGTCGATCGCGCGGAACACCGTCCCGTAGCTGCCGCGCCCCAGGGTCGCCTGCAGGCGGTAACGGTCGAAGGCCCGCTCCCGGCCGCCGGGCAGGTCGCACTCCAGCCGCTGCGTGGGGCGGTCGCTGGCCCGGACCAGCAGCACCTCGGTCTTCGCCAGCAGCTCGTCGGGGAGGAACGGCTTGCGGATGTAGTCGTCGGCCCCCGCGGCGAAGCCGCGCTTGAAGTCCGACTCGTCGCTGCGCCCAGAGAGCACCATGATCGGCAGGCGCGGCCGGTTGCCCCGCAGCCGCGCCACCAGCTCGAGGCCGTTGCCGTCGGGGAGGCCCACGTCGCAGATCGCGAGGTCCAGCGTGCCGGCGGAGACGTGGTCGTAGGCCGAGCGGATCCGCTCGCACGAGGCGACCTGGTGCCCCCGCTTGCTGAGGATCCGGGCGACCAGCCCCCGCACCCCAGGGTCGTCCTCGACCAACAGGATTCGCGCCACAGCGCCACCGCCTGGGGCGCCTTCTGAGCAACCAGTGGGCCCTCACGCCCAGGTGGGACTTGTGTGCACACCCTCGACGATCCGGGGCACCCGCGGATCGGGGGTTCTCTGATAAATAGGAGCTTACGGCGAGAGTGGGGCGCACCATTTCGTCAGGCAGCTTGCCCGAAATGGTCTACCAGCGTCCCTTGGCCTTCTTGGGCGCCTGCCGGGGTCGGTAGCGGCCTCGCCGCACGCGGCTCTCGAACGAGCCCCGGGCCGCCAGGGCTCGCAGCCCCTGCACGGCCAGCTCGGGGAAGTCGTACACCGGCACCCCGTGCGTCTCCATGTGGCGCTCGCCGGGCTGCCCGACCAGCCCGATGAAGGAGGCCAGCAGCGGCTTGCCCAGCGCCGGGGCGAAGTCGCACACCTTGTGGGCCACCTCCAGGGCGTCGGTCATGGCCTGGTCGGTGAGGACCAGCAGGATCATGTCGACCTCGTCGGCCCGCGACACGGTCTCGAGGGCCGCCAGGAAGGTGTCGGCCTTGGCGTCGCCCAGCAGGTCCACGGGGTTGCCCGCCGCGCGCGGGTTGCCGGTGATCTCCCGCAGGCGCTGGGCGGTGTCGGGCTTGAGCTTCACCACCTCCAGCCCCACCGCGGTCACCCGGTCGGTGGCCAGCACGCCGGCCCCCCCTCCGTTGGTGACGATCGCCACCCGCCGCCCGGCCGCCGGCGGCTGGTAGGCCAGGGCCCGCACGGCGGCCAGGAACCCCACCAGCGAATCGGCGCGGAACACCCCCGGGTGGAGCAGCGCGCCGTCGAGGGAGCTGTCGCTGACGCCCAGGATCCCCTCGTGCACCTTGGCGGCCCGGTGCCCGGCGCCGGTGTGGCCGCCCCGCAGCACGACCACCGGCTTCTTGGGCGCCGACTCGCGCACCGCGTCGTAGAAGGCGCGCGGGTCGTCGAGCGACTCGAGGTACAGGGCGATCACCCGGGTCTCGTCGTCGCGCGCGAAGTAACGCACCAGCTCGGCGTCCTCGACGTCCACCTTGTCGCCGATGCTCACCACGTGGCGGAGGCCGATCGCCTCGGCGTGGGAGTACTGCACCAGCGCCTGGCCGATCGCCCCCGACTGGGTAATGAGCGAGATCGGCCCCAGGTAGGGCGCGCCGCTGAAGAACGAGGCCTGCAGGCGGCTCTCGGCCGCGAAGATCCCCATGCAGTTGGGACCGATCACGCGGATCCCGGCGTTCTTCGACACCGACCGCAGCTGCTCCTCGAGCCGGCGCCCCTCCGCGCCCATCTCGAAGAACCCGGCCGAGAGCACGATCGCCGCCTGGACCCCCTTGCGCGCGACCACGTCCATGGTGGACGGCACCTGCTCCGCCGGCACCGCGAACACGGCCAGGTCGATCGGCCCCGACAGGTCGTCGACCGAGGGGCACACCGGCAGCCCCAGGATCTCGTCCGCCTTGGGGTTGATCGGCACGATCAGGCCGGGGAAGCCGCGCGCCCGCTCCTCGGGACCGCCGCCGGTGCGACAGCCGCCGTACAGCAGGTTGCGCACCACCGCGTGCCCGACCTTGCTGGGGCTGCGGGAGGCGCCGACCACGGCGACGCCGCGGGGGGCGAAGAACGCTTTGAGGCCGCGCGGGCGAGGAGGCTCCGCCTCGCTCACCGCGTCAGCTCGGGAGCCAGGCGGTGACCTTGGCGCGGCCGCTGGGCTCCTTCCACAGGCGCAGCAGGTGCGTGACCGTGTTGCGCGCGCTGGGGCTGGCCGAGAACAGGAAGCCGGTCCCGCCGCGCACGCGCGGCGAGCGGGTGCGCCGCACCAGGCGCACCTGCACCAGCTGATCGATCGCGTCGCCCACGGCGGCCACGGCGCCGCCCGTCACCTGCTGGACGTCGGTCCGGCCGAGCACCCGCTCGTCCGCCTTGAAGAAGCAGTCGAGCACCTCGAGGTGCAGCGTCGCCGAGAAGCCGCAGTCGCTGAGCAGCTGCTGCACGGCGGCCTCGGTGCCGTCCTCCGGCGCGGGAGGCTCCGGCGCGGGGGCCTCCACCTCGGGCTCGGGCAGCGTCGTCTCGGGGCCCGCTGTCTGGGCCACCTCTGCCAGCAGCGCCGCGTCGAGGGCGCCGGGTTGGAACATGACC
>JAWLGW010000885.1:0-3508 GCA_041690735.1 Planctomycetota bacterium | reverse complement strand
GAACCGGGCGCGAAGCGAGAGCGGTAGCGTGTTCGCGGCGACGGCGGTGGCGCTCCTGGTGGCCATGCTCCTGTTCTTGATCCGGGGGCTGGTGGGGCCCACGGTGTACGACCGGATCCTGGCCGCCAACGCCCTCGGCACCAAGACCGTGCTGTTCGTGGCGATCCTCGGCTTCACCTCCGAGCGGCCGCTGCTGTTCCTGGACGTGGCGCTGGTCTACGCCCTGGTGAACTTCGTGACCACGGTGGCGATCCTCAAGCTGGTCCAGGAGGCGCGGCTCGGCTGATGACCGCCCTCGACTGGGTGACGGCGGCCCTGTTGACGCTGGGGTGCTTCGTGGCGCTCACCAGCGCGGTGGGCGTGCTGCGCATGCCCGACTTCTTCTCGCGGATCCACCCCGCGGGCAAGAGCGACACCCTGGCGCAGATGGTGATCCTCTCGGCCCTGGTCCTGCAGGCCCTCGAGGGGCATCACTGGCAGGCGGCGATCAAGCTGGCGCTGATCTCGACCTTCCTGCTGTTCACCACGCCGGCCTCGACCCACGCCATCGCACGGGCGGCCTGGGTGGACGGGCGGCGCCCCTGGCGGCGGCCGGCCGACGACCCCGCGCCCGCGCTGCCGCCCGCCCACGAGGAGCGCGCCTCGTGATCGCGCAGGTCATCGCGGCGCTGCTGCTGCTGCTGGTCGTCGTCACCGCCTGCGCGGTGGTGCGGATGCGCAACCTGTTCGCCGCCACGATCCTGCTCGGCACCTACAGCCTGCTCATGGCGCTGATCTGGGCGGACATGCGGGCCCTCGACGTGGCCTTCACCGAGGCCGCGGTGGGCGCTGGGATCTCGACGATCCTGCTGATCGGGGCCCTGGTCCACCTCGGCACTCGCCAGGAGGGCGCCAAGGAGAAGTACCCGCCGCGCGTGCACGTCCCCTCGCTCCTCGCCGCCACGGCCACCGGCGCGGCGCTGATCTACGGGACCCTCGACATGCCGCGAATCGGCGACCCCCGGGCGCCGGTGCACCAGCGGGCCGCGCGGTACTACACCAGCGAGGCCTCCCGCCAGGCCACCGAGGCGCCCAACATGGTGACCGCGGTGCTGGCCAGCTACCGCGGCTTCGACACCCTGTTCGAGACCGCGGTGATCTTCACGGCGGGCGTCGGCATGATCCTGCTGCTCCGCAAGCGCGCTGGGCCTGAGCAGGAGGCGGCGCCGTGAAGCTCCACGAGCAGGACGTCCTCCGGCAGGCGGCCGTGGTCCTGGCGCCGCTGATCGTGGTGTTCGGGGTCTACGTGATCACCCACGGCGAGGGCGGCCCGGGGGGGGGGTTCCAGGGCGGCGTGATCGTGGCCGCGGCCTACATCCTCTACGCCCTGATCTTCGGCCAGGAGGTGGCTCGCCAGGCGATCCCGCGCGGCTGGACCGACACCTGCGCCGCCCTGGGGGTGCTGATCTACGCGGGGGTGGGGGCGGTCGGCATGCTGCGGGGCGGGGAGTTCCTCAGCTACGACCTGCTCGACCCCAGGTTCGTCGCCGGACAGGCCGGGCACAGCCCCCACTACCAGGCCTGGGGCATGACGCTGGTCGAGCTCGGGGTCGGCCTCACCGTGGCCTCGGTCATGGTGACCGTGTTCAGCGAGATGGTGGAAGAGTAGAGCCGTGGGCGAGTACCTGGGCCTGTTCAACTACTGGGTCTACGTGCTGCTCATGATGCTGGGGCTGTACGCGGCGGTCGCCAAGACCAACCTGGTCAAGAAGGTGATCGGGCTGTCGCTGTTCCAGACGGGGATCTTCATCTTCTACATCTCGCTGGGCGTGGTGACGGTGGGGGACGACTCGGGCGCGGTGCCGATCTTCTTCGGCGGCCACGGACACGCGGACACGACCCCGCAGGTCCCGCTCGACGACGACGCCGCCGGCGGGGAGCAGGCGGCTGGCGACGCCGGCCCCTCCTTGCACGCCGACCTGCGGGTCGGCCGGCCGCGGATCTACAGCAACCCGCTCCCCCACGTGCTGATCCTGACGGCGATCGTGGTGTCGGTCAGCACCCTGGCGGTGGCCCTGGCGATCATCGTCAGCATCAAGCGCGCCTTCGGCACGATCGAGGCCGACGAGCTGGCGGAGCTGGAGCTGCGCGAGGACGCGTCGCTGTGAGCGCCCTCGAGCTCAACCTGCCGGCGCTGGTGGTGGTGGTGCCGCTGCTCGCGGCCCTGGTGACGGCGGTGCTCGGCCGCGGCGGGCGGGCCTGGGGCATGGCCTCCACCACCACCGCGGTGGTGTTCGGGCTCACGGTGTGGCTCGCGGGCGAGGTCCTGGGCGCTCCCGAGGGGGTGGTCTCCTTCACCTTCGGCGGGTGGGAGCCGGTGGCGCTGCCGGGCGCCGCGGGCCCGGTGCCGATCGGGATCGAGTACCGGGTCGACGCCCTCAACGCCTTCGTGCTCCTGCTGGTGTCGGGGATCGCGGCCGTGGTCACGCCCTACGCCCGGCTGACCGTCCAGCGCGAGATCCCGGCGGACCGGCTGCACCTGTTCTACGCCCTCTACCTGCTGTGCATCACCGGGCTGCTCGGGATCACGATCACCGGCGACGCGTTCAACGTGTACGTGCTGATCGAGATCTCCTCGCTCACCACCTACGCCCTGGTCGCCATGGGGAAGGGACGCGACCGGCGGGCGCTCACCGCCAGCTTTCACTACCTGCTCATGGGCACGGTCGGGGCGAGCTTCCTGCTGGTCGGCATCGGCTACCTGTTCATGATGACCGGCACCCTCAACATGGCCGACATGAGCCGCCAGCTGGCGGAGATCGGCCCCAACCGGACGGTGGTCACCGCCTTCGCCCTGATCCTGGTGGGGCTGAGCCTCAAGATGGCGCTGTTCCCCCTCCACCAGTGGCTGCCGGGGGCCTACACCTACGCGCCCACCGCCGTGACCGCCCTCCTCGCCAGCACCGCCACCAAGGTGGGAGTGTACGTGGCGCTGCGGTTCTTCTTCACCATCTTCGGGCCCACCTTCGCGCTGGCCAACTTCGCCGAGGAGGCGGTCACGCTGCTCAGCTGCCTGGCGATCCTGCACGGCTCGCTGATGGCGATCCAACAGACCGACCTCAAGCGGCTGCTGGCCTTCTCCAGCGTGGCCCAGATCGGCTACATGACCCTGGGGATCGGCCTCCACAACCAGGCGGGGCTCACCGGCACCCTGCTGCACCTGCTCAACCACGCCCTGGTCAAGGGCGCCCTGTTCCTGGCGGTGGGCGCGGTGATCTACCGCACCGGCACCCAGACCCTGGGCGACCTGCGGGGGCTGTGGCGCAAGATGCCGCTGACCGCCGGCGCGATCGCCCTGGGGTGCGTGGGGCTGGTGGGCGTTCCGCTGACCGGCGGGTTCGTGAGCAAGTGGTACCTCGTCAGCGGCGCGATCGCGCTGGGGCAGTGGCCGGTGGCGGCCGTGGTCCTGATCGGCTCGCTGCTGGCGGTCGTGTACGCCCTGCGGCTGCTGGAGCCAATGCTGTTCGCC
>JAWLGW010000884.1:0-3509 GCA_041690735.1 Planctomycetota bacterium | reverse complement strand
TCCGAGTTGCCCACCCACTCCTGGGCGTCGTGGGGGTGCCGCGGCTCCACCTCGATCGTGCGCACCCGGCCGTCGGCTGGGAGGGCGCGGGCCATGGCGATCGCCGAGTAGCCGCCCAGGGTGCCCACCTCCACCACCTCCCGGGCCTTCATGAGGCGCAGCAGCACCTGCATGAAGCTCGCCTGCTCGGGAGCGATCGCGATCGAGGGGAGCCCCGCCTGCACCGCCGCCCGCTTGAGGTCACGCAAGAAGTCGTCCTCCTGCCGGGTGTGGGCGGCGACGTACTGCATGAGCTCGAGCGACACGGCCTCGGACTTCTGCGACACCTGGTCCTCCTCCGCCGAGCTGGCGCTCGACCGGCCGAGGAGAGTATCAGAGGGGACCGGGGCCTGCCCGCCGTCCCACACGCCCTGGAGGCGCAGGCTGTCGCCCACCTCCAGCCAGGCGCCGGCGTCGCTCACGAGCTCGTCCCAGGGCACCGGCCCGGTGGGCTCGGGGGCCGCGGGCGGCGCGCACCCGGCGATCGGGCACCCGCCGTGCTCGGCGACGCAGGCGGCGTGGGCGGCGGTGCGGCAGCGAGCGCAGGCCAGCCAGGGGTCGCCGCCCTCCGCCTCTGGTTCCAGCGCGTCGCGGCAGAAGGGGCAGCGGAGCATTACTCGTCGAGGAGCTCCTCCATCCGGTCGAGCGCCCGCTGCAGGTCGATCTTGACGTTGGGGTCCTCCTCCTTGAGCCACACGTGCGTCTCGAGCTTGTGGTGCAGGGTGCGGAGGATGTCCTGGGGCGTGTCCTCGGCGACGCGCATCCAGTTGAGGGCGTTCACGACGTTCGGCTTCTTCATCAGGCGCTCGGCCGCCTGCGTGGGCTCGAGGATCGTGTTGGGACGGCGACGCCGGCGGCCGCGGGCCGGAGGCGCCGGCTCGGCGGTGGGCGCCGCCGCGGTCGCCGTCGCGGCGCCCGCCGTCGCGCGGTGCGCTCGCGGCGGCGGGTCGTCGTCGCTGCTCCAGCTGTCGTCGTCGCTGTCGCCGTCCTCGCTGTCGTCGTCCTCGCTGTCGTCGTCCTCGCTGTCGTCGGCAGCGACGGCGTCCTCGTCGTCGGAGTCAGCGTCGTCGGAGTCAGCGTCCTCGCCGTCCGCGTCGTCGTCGGCGACGGCGAAGGAGGGGTCCGTGAAGCCGTCGTCGTCGGAGTCGTCGTCGAGGTCGTCGTCGTCGCCGAGGTCGTCCCCAGCGTCGAGCAGCAGGTCCTCGTCGTCGTCGAGGTCGTCGGTGGAGCCCAGCTCGAGGTCGTCGCCCTCCTCCGGCTCGGGCGCGTCGTCGTCGTAAGAGGGATCGAGCGCCTCCGGCTCGTCCTGCGGCTCCTTGGCCGCGCTCGCCTTCGCCTTGCTGGCCGCAGGCTTCTTCTTGCTGCCGGCCTTCTTCTTGGCGGTCTTCTCGTCGGCCGCCTCCTCGTCGGCCGCCTTCTTCTTGCTGGATGTCTTCTTCTTGGCCGTCTTCTTGGCGGCGGCCTTCTTCGTCGCGCCGCCGCCTTCAGCAGCGCCGCTGACCTTCTTCTTGGCGGTCGTCTTGGCGGTCTTCTTCTTGGCGGTCTTCTTCTTGGCGGCTGGGGCGCTCTTCTTCTTGCTGGCGCTCTTCTTCTTGCCCGTCTTCTTCTTGCCCGCCGCCTTCTTCTTGCCCGCCGCCTTCTTCTTGCTCGCCTCGTCGGCGCTGGCGTCACCGGCGTCCGGCGAGGTCCCTCCGTCCGCTGCGCTCACGACTCCACCTGCTGTGCCGACTCGCGGTTGGCGACCCACCGGGGGTCGCTGCCGTCGACGTACGACTCCTTCTTCCACACCGGAAGGCGCGCCTTGAGCTCGTCGATCCCCCACCGGCAGGCGCGGAACGCCTCGTCCCTGTGAGGCGCCGAGACGGCGACGGCCACGCTCGCCTCGGCGAGGGGGACCTCCCCCAGCCGGTGGACCAGGCACACTCCGACCACGCCGGGGAACCGCCGCCGCAGCTCGGCCGCCATGCGCTCCAGCTCCTTGGCGGCCATCGCCTCATAGGCCTCGTAGGCCAGCTGGGCCACCTGCCGGCCCTCGTGGTGGTCGCGGGTGGTGCCGACGAAGCAGCAGATCCCGCCGCAGCGGCGGTCCCGCACGGCCTCGTGCACGCGCGCGACGTCGATCGGGTCCCGCGTCAGCTCCAGCAGCTGGGGCGCGTCCACCTCAACCTCCTCCCACCGGCGGGATCAGCGCCACCTCGTCGCCGGCCCGCAGGGATCGGTCGGCAGGAGCGATCTCGTGATTCACCGCAACCGCCAGGCTGGACCTGTGGCGGGCGATCGCCGGGTGCTCCGCCGCCAGCCGGTCGAGCAGGTCTCCCACGCGGGCGTCCGGGTCGAGCTGGACGGTGACGCGGTCGCATCCGACCGCCTCGCGGACCGAGGCGAACAACTGAACGGCGAGCTCGAGCGGCTGGACCACGCGGAGGGATTCTAGCCGCCGCGGCGCAGAGGCGCGAGGCGGGGAACGGTGTGGTTTCTGGCGCGGGGCCCCTTCCAGGTGAACTGCAGCACGGAGGTGCGCCGCTCCTCGACCTTCGTCCGGGCGCCGACCGCCAGCTTGCGCTCCAGGCGGACCGGCTCCCCCGCGCGGGCGGCGGCGCCCCCGATCAGGAGGCAGGAGACCAGGAGGGCGGTCGTGCGTGCGGTCATGGATCCCCCTGCCTGCGCGGCTGCCGCACCACCCTACCGCCGCGGGCTGGGGTCGGTTTCACCCGCCCAGGGGGGAGCATCTCGCGCGGCGCGTTATCCTCGAAGTATGCCCCCGGAAGGAGACGCACGCGAGCTGCTCGACGCGCTGCTGGCCCAGCTGTACCGCCGGCGCGACCTGCCCGAGCCGCCCCCCTTCCCTGCGCCCGAGGCGGCCGACCCCTTCGGCTGCGTCGCGCTGGGCGGCCGGCTCACGCCCGACATGGTCCTGTCGGCCTACCGGCGCGGGATCTTTCCCATGGCCGAGCCCGACGGCTCGTTCGGCTGGTGGAGCCCCGACCCGCGCACGGTGCTCGAGCTGGAGCGGTTTCACGTGCCGCGCCGGCTGCAGCGGACGGTCCGGCAGGGGCGGTTCGAGGTGCGCTTCAGCGCCGCCACCCCCGACGTGATCGCGGCCTGCGCCGACCGCGAGGAGACCTGGATCAGCCCCGAGATCGAGGAGGTCTACGGCGAGCTCCACCGGCTGGGCCACGTCCACAGCGTCGAGACCTGGCAGAACGACCGCCTGGTGGGGGGCCTGTACGGGATCAGCCTGGGCGCCGCCTTCATGGCCGAGTCCATGTTCCACCGGGCGACCGACGCCTCGAAGGTGGCGGTGGTGGCCCTGGTGGAGCGGCTCAAGGCCCGCGACTACCGGCTGCTCGACATCCAGTACGAGACCGGCGCCACCGCGATCTTCCGCCCCACCCGGATCCCGCGGCGGGAGTACCTGGCGTGTCTGGAGCGCGCGGTGAAGGAGGAGCGCAGCTTCCTTTAGACGCTAT
>JAWLGW010000883.1:0-3515 GCA_041690735.1 Planctomycetota bacterium | reverse complement strand
CGCCGCGCCCGAGGTCGGCGCCGCCGGGCCCCCGACCGAGCCGGTGTGGTGGCGCGCCCTGTCGATCGACCTCCGCAAGATCTGGTACATGGTGATCCTGATCAGCGGGATCTCCTTCGCCGGCTACGTGCTGGGCCAGTGGGTGGGGACCGAGCGCGGGATCATCCTCACCGGGTTGGTCGGGGGCCTCGTCTCCTCCACCGCCGTCACCCTTACCTACGCCCAGCGCAGCCAGCAGAACCCGGAGCTGAGCCCGCAGCTCGCGACGGGGATCCTGCTGGCGAACGCCCTCATGCCGCTCCGCCTGCTGGTGGTGGTGAGCCTGATCAACACCGCCCTGTTCCTCCCCCTGCTGCCGCCGCTCCTCGGCACGGCCGCCGTGGGCGCCCTGGCCTCGCTGGCGCTGTACCTGCGCAGTCGCGCCGCCGCCGGCGGCGCGGCGGTCCCGCTCAAGAACCCCTTCGAAGTGTCGAGCGCCCTGAAGTTCGGGCTGCTGTTCGGCGCGGTGCTGTTCGCCGCGCAGGTCGTCCAGCGCCTGTTCGGCGAGTACGGTCTGTACGCCCTGGCGGTGCTCACCGGCCTCACCGACGTGGACGCGATCGGCCTCACCGTGGCCGACGTCGTGCGCCAGGGCGAGCAGCCGGCGCTGGTCGGGGCCGTCACGATCGGCCTGGCGGTGATCAGCAACACCCTGGTCAAGGGCGGGTTCGTCGTCTTCCTGGGCGCCGACCGGCTCCGCCGCCTGGGCGCGGTGTGCTTCGGCCTCATGGTGGCGGGCGCCGCCGGGGGGATCGCGGCTCTATCTGTACTGACCACGCCCTGACTCGCGCCGGCCCCCGGGGGTCGTTATGATCCCCGCCCCGCTGGCGGGGGCCCGCCCCGCTCGCCCTGCGACGAGGGGTCCGCGTGAACGTCCTCGAGTATCAGGCCAAGGAGATCTTCCGCCGCTTCGGGATCCCCACCCTCAAGGGAGGCGTCGCCCACTCCTCGGGCGAGGCCCAGACGGTGGCCGACGAGCTCGACGCCGAGGTGGTGGTCGTCAAGGCGCAGATCCACGCCGGCGGCCGCGGCAAGGGCCGCTTCAAGGAGCACCCCGACCTCGGCGGCGTCAAGGTCCTCAAGGACAAGGCGCAGGTCAAGGCGATCGCCGACCAGATGCTCGGCAGCACGCTGGTCACCAAGCAGACCGGCGAAGACGGGCGCGTGGTCAACAAGGTGTTCCTCGAGGCCGGCTGCGCGATCGCCCACGAGTACTACGTGGCGGTGACCCTCGACCGGAACCTGCAGCGCCCGGTGATCATGGCCAGCCCCGCGGGCGGCATGGACATCGAGGAGGTGGCCGAGAGCCAGCCCGACCAGATCTTCACCGAGACCGTCGACCCGCTGTACGGGCTGCAGGGCTTCCAGGCCCGCAAGCTGGCCGGCCGGCTGGGGCTCAAGGGCAAGGCCTTCAAGCAGGGCGCCGCGCTGCTGCAGAAGGTGGTCCGCTGCTTCATGGAGACCGACGCCTCCATGGTGGAGATCAACCCCCTCGTGCGCACCGAGGCCGACGACGTCCTGGCGCTCGACGCCAAGATGAACTTCGACGACAACGGCCTGGCCCGGCACCACGACATCGCCGACATGCGCGACCCCGAGGAGGAGAGCCCCGAGGAGCGCGAGGCGAAGTCGCACGACCTCAGCTACATCTCCCTGTCGGGCAACGTGGGCTGCATGGTCAACGGCGCCGGGCTCGCCATGGCGACCATGGACATGATCAAGCACTCGGGCGGCTCGCCGGCCAACTTCCTCGACGTCGGCGGCGGGGCCACCGAGGAGCGGATCACGGCCGCCTTCAAGATCATCGTGTCAGACCCCGACGTGAAGGCGATCCTGGTCAACGTGTTCGGCGGGATCCTCCGCTGCGACCTGCTGGCGCAGGGGATCGTCGCCGCCGCCAAGCACCTCAGCCTCACCGTCCCGCTGGTGGTCCGCATGGAAGGCACCAACGTCGAGGAGGGGCGCAAGATCCTCGAGGAGAGCGACCTCGAGATCACCTTCTCCCCCACCATGGCCGAGGCCGCCCAGAAGGTCGTCGCCGCCGCTGGAGGTGCCGCGTGAGCATCCTCGTCGACAAGAACACCCGGCTCCTGCTGCAGGGCGCCGGCAAGGCGGGCGTGTTCCACGCCGAGCGCTCGCGGGCCTACTGCGACACCAACCTGGTGGGCGCGGTGCACCCCGGCAAGGGCGGCACCAAGATCCTGGGCGACGTGCCGGTGTTCGACACCGTGGCCGAGGCCATGGCCGCCGTCGAGCCCACGGCGTCCATGATCTTCGTGCCGGCGCTGGGCGCCGCCGACGCGATCATGGAGGCGGTGGACGGGGGGATCCCGCTGGTCTCCTGCATCACCGAGGGCATCCCCGCCCTCGACATGGCGCGGGTGGTGCGCTTCATGGAGGGCCGCAGCACCCGCCTGGTCGGCCCCAACTGCCCCGGCCTGATCACCCCCGGCCAGATCAAGATGGGCATCATGCCCGGCTACATCCACCAGCCGGGCACGATCGGGATCGTCTCCCGCAGCGGGACGCTCACCTACGAGGCGGTGTGGCAGGTGACCGGCGCCGGCCTGGGCCAGTCCACCTGCGTGGGCATCGGCGGCGACCCGGTCAACGGGACCAGCTTCGTCGACGTGCTGAAGCTGTTCGCTGAGGACGACCAGACCAAGGCCGTCATCATGATCGGCGAGATCGGCGGGTCGGCCGAGGAGGCCGCCGCCGAGTACATCAAGCAGAGCAACTACAAGAAGCCGGTGGTGTCGTTCATCGCCGGCCAGACGGCGCCGCCCGGCAAGCGCATGGGCCACGCCGGCGCGATCATCGCCGGCGGCAAGGGCACCGCGGCCGCCAAGATGGCGGCCCTGCGCGAGGCCGGCGTCGCCGTCGTGGAGAAGCCTTCCGACATGGGCTCGACCCTCCTCCGCGTCCTCGAGGAGCGGGGGATCGACGCCCGCAGCTAGACCGGCCGCGCTTCGGCGCGACCTCCTTTCACCGGACTACGCCCGGCGCGACCGGGCGGGACCCAGGAGAGACCATGGGCCGCTTCAAGCACATCGAAGACCCGACCTCCGGGACGCCGATCACGGTCAACGCCGACGGCAGCTTCTCGGTTCCGGACGACCCGATCATCCCCTTCATCGAGGGCGACGGGACCGGCCGCGACATCTGGAAGGCCTCGCGCCGCGTGTTCGACGCCGCGGTCGAGCGGGTGTTCGCGGGCAAGAAGAAGGTCCACTGGTTCGAGATCTACGCCGGCGAGAAGGCCCTCAACGAGGGCAAGGGCGACCCCGAGTACGGGGGCTGGATCTCGGAGGACACGTTCGATGCGATCCGCACCTACCACGTGGCGATCAAGGGCCCGCTCACCACGCCGGTCGGCGGCGGGATCCGCTCGCTGAACGTGACCCTGCGGCAGGTCCTCGACCTGTACGCCTGCTTCCGCCCCGTCTACTACATCGACGGCGTCCCCAGCCCGGTCA
>JAWLGW010000882.1:0-3521 GCA_041690735.1 Planctomycetota bacterium | reverse complement strand
CGCAGGAGGCGTGCGCCACCTCCAGGCAGGCGGTGCACGCCACCAGGACCTCGCGCTCGATCCGCAGGGGCTGGTCGCAGCCCCGGCAGTAGGGGCCGACCTCCGGCAGCGGGGCCTCGGTGCGAGCCTGGGGCCGCAGCACCAGGTAGGGGCGGATCGTGGGGCCGACGCGGTCGGCGACGTACCGCCGGATCCACTCCCGGTCGGTGCGCGCCCGCGCCTCGACCTCGTTGAGGCGCGACAGGAGCGCGCGCCAGCGGCGGAGGGTGGTGTCGTCCCCTGACAGCATGGACCCAGCCTGGTCGGGGGGGGCGATCCGTGCAAGCCAGAGGGGGCGCGCCTCCCATGGGTGCAGCTGATCTGAATCCACCGTCTCGTGTGCGGCAGCGGTTAGCGGTTAGCGATTAGCAGTTAGCCCGGCGAGTCGAAAGGGCGGATATCGCGGGCGGAGGGCGGCCTCAAAGTGGCGACTGCGCGGCTAACCGCTAACTGCTGCCTGAGGTCCGGGAGCCCTGGGTGCAGGTCATCACCCGCCTCACATGAACGGGAGCAGCAGCTGCCGCGGCGCCTCGGCCTCGTCGAGGTGGCTGACGCCGATCCCGAGCAGGCGCACCGGTCGCCGGTCGACCTCGGTCTGCGCCAGCAGGGCGGCGGCCTCGGCCAGCAGCGCCGGCGCCTCCCGGACCGGCGTCGGCAGGGTGCGGCTGCGGGTGACCTGCTGGAAGTCGGCGTACTTCACCTTGAGGACCACGGTCCTCCCCGAGCCGTCGCAGCGGCGCAGCCGATCCTCGAGGAGGTCCGCCAGCCGCTCCAGCTCGCGCTGGGCTGCGGCCCGCCCCACCAGGTCGCGGGCGAAGGTGTCCTCCACACTGCACGACTTGCGCCGCCGCTCCGCCTGGACCGGGCGCGGGTCTTCGCCGCGGGCCAGGCGGGCCAGGCGCAGGCCGGACCGGCCGAACCACGCCAGGAGGTCGGCCTCGTCGTGGCGCTGCACGTCGCCGCAGGTCTCGATCCCCCGCGCCCGCAGGCGGGCCTCGGTCACCCGGCCCACGCCGGGGACGCGGCCGATCGGCAGGTCGCGCAGCACGGCGTCCACCCGCTCGGGCGGGATCACCACCAGCCCGTTGGGCTTGTCGAGGTCGGAGGCGACCTTGGCCAGGAACTTGTTCGGGGCCACGCCGGCCGAGGCGGTGAGGCCGGTGGCCGCGCGGACGTCGCGCAGGATCGCCTCGGCGGTGCGGGTGGCCGAGCCGAGGCCGGCGGGGTCGGCGGTGACGTCGAGGTAGGCCTCGTCGAGGCCCAGCGGCTCCACCGCGTCCGCGTATCGACGCAGGACCTCGAACACCTGCCGCGACACCTGCCGGTAGCGCGGCAGGTCGGGCCGCAGGAAGACCGCCTGCGGGCACAGGCGCGCCGCCTGCGCCGCCGGCATGGCCGACCGCACCCCGTACGGGCGCGCCTCGTACGAGGCGGTGCTCACCACCCCTCGGCTATCGGGCGCCCCGCCCACCACCACCGGGCGTCCGCGCAGCTCCGGCCGGTCCCGCTGCTCGACGGACGCGAAGAAGGCGTCCATGTCGACGTGGATCACCTTGCGGGGCGGGGCGGTCACCCGTTCATTGTGGCAGGCGCGGCCGACCGAGCTGCGCTCAGGGCGCCGACCAGGCCTGAGCCTGGGCCTGGCGCAGGCGCGCCAGGCGGGTCTCCGACGGCTCGGGCGGGGCGTCGGGGAGGTCGGCGGTTCGCCGCCAGCGCCGCCACATGTCGGGCACCCCGCCCATGCGGAGGCCGGTGAGCGTGACCAGGGCGTGGTGCGCCTCCCTGCGCACCTCGTACTCCGGGTCCTCCAGCAGGCGGATCAGCACCCCGACGGTGCGCTGGTCGGGATAGCCCACGTCCCCCCAGGCGGTGAGCGCCGCCGCCCGCACGACTTCGCTCTCCTGGCGGTCGAGCGCCAGGGCCTCCACGCGCTGCACCAGGTCGACGCTGCGCAGTCGCCCGGCGGCCAGCAGCGCGGCCGCGGCGACCTCGGGGTCCTCGGCGTCGAGGTTGGCGAGGGCGCGCTCGATCGCCTGCGGCCACAGGGCAGGGGGCAGCCGGTCGAGGCAGCGGATCAGCACGCCGCGCGGCCCGAACGCGCCCAGGGTCACCCGCAGCAGGAGCTCCTCGCCCGTCCCCTCCTCGGCGGCCAGACGGGCCACCAGCCGCTCCAGGGACGGGTGCGCCGGTCCCACGTCGGCCAGGGCGCTGATCACACCCGCGCGCCAGACGCCGGCATCCGCGGCAGCAACGTAATGGGCCGCGATGGCATGGTTGGCCAGGTCATAGACGGTGCTGGTGTCTTCGATGGGCAGGCCCCAGGGGGTGCGGTCGACCTCCCACCAGCCGCGCGGGCCGAACTCGGTGATGAGGTAGGGCTTGTCCCAGCCGAAGCGTTCGACCTGGCCGGGGACTTTGGCGAGGGAGCCGTAGCTGTTGATGCCGACGGCGTCAAGGCTCGGGCAGCGCCGGCGGATGTCTTCGAGTTTGGGGCCAGCGCCGGCGAGGACGGTGATGACGGGATGGTTGGCGTCGATGCTTTTGATCAGCTGCGCGATGCGCTCGATCTCGTCCCAGACGGGCAGGGCCGCCTCGCGGCTGATCTCGTGTTCAGGCTCGTTGCCGATGGCCCACATCAGCAGGGCGGGGTGGTCCTTGAGGGCCGTGACTTCGTCGGCGATGCGCTGGCGCTGCTCGGCGAGCATCTGTTCGTTTGCGTAGTCGGCGCCGTGGCGCGGCAGGGCCAGGCGCAGGCCCATGCAGACGCTCAGGCCATGCTCGTCGGCGCGGTCGAGCGTGCGCTGGGAACTGCTCCAGGTGCGGATGGAGTTGCCGCCCGCCTTGACGAGGTCCTCCATGCGGGAGCCGCCGCCAGCGCCGTTGATGAAATACGGCCGGCCATTGTGCATGAGCTGAAAACCGCCGTCCGTTTTTTCAATTTTCACGACCGACGGTTCCGCCGGAAGCAGGGTGCAAAGCATCAGGAGCAGTATCGCGCATCGATAGAGTAAACTGGATTTCACAAGATTCCTTTCCCGTGGTTGTTTAGCGTACTATAGTTGAATGAGCACATTTTAATAGAAACCGATTGCTATTATACAGAAAGCGGATTTTATGTCAACTATTTCTTGCCCCTCCGGCCGGAGTTTTGTATAATCAATGGTCAGGATGGATTGTGTGCAATGCTGATCCTGTATGGGGTGAGTATTTTGTCAAACGGATGAGAACGTTCAATCAGAGGCCGTGATGAGTTGGAACCGCAAGTCATGCATCATCTTCGCGTTCATTGTTTCGGGACTTTGCTGGGGTCGGTTTGAGGCGGACCTGGACGGCGACCGGGTGGTTGGGCTGGGCGACCTGGCGACGGTGGCGTCCTGGTGGCTCGACCATGACAATCCCGGCTGCCTGGGGGATACGGGGGGCGACTGCCGGATCGATTTGGCGGATTTGAACATGCTCTCGGCGCAGTGGCAGTGGATGGA
>JAWLGW010000881.1:0-3523 GCA_041690735.1 Planctomycetota bacterium | reverse complement strand
CCCGTGGCGGGCAGCGCCGCGCGAACGCGCGCCGACGCGCGCGCGGCGAGCCGCTCGACCGACCCCACCACCAGCGCCGCCCCGGCGCCGTCGGTGACCTCGATCAGCGCCGCCTCCTGCAGACCGAGCGGCACCACGACCCACCCCTTCCCCTCGCGCACCTCCACGTCGAGGAGCACCTCCAGCCGCGCCGCTCCCTCGCCGACCTCGCCCCGCAGGGTCGCGCCCAGCAGCACGAACTCCCGCGGCGGCGCCTCGGGCGCCACAGGCCCCGGCCGCCGGGCCTCGAGCAGCCGCAGCAGCTCCCCGTGGGGCAGCACGACCGTGCCGTCCCCGTCGAACGCCCGCTCCAGCGCCTCCAGCGAAGGCCCGCCCTCCTCCCCAGGCTGCGCCGCCACGGGCGCAGCCACCAACAGGGCAAGAAGGGGCGCGAGGGGGAGCGGCGAGTCGATCCGTCGCATGGAGCCTCCGGGCGAGCCAACTGGAGGAAGAGCGGTCCGTTCGACGCGCCCACCCGCCAGCGAGTTCCCGGGTCGAGCCCGGACCGCGCATGGTCGCAAACCGGGAGGCCCGCCGCGCCGGCCCCGCGTCCCGCCCCACGGCGACCTCGAGTCAAGCACGCTCAGGAGTTGCGCGGCCGAGGCGGGGCGCGCCGCTCATCTGGTCCTCGCGCTGGCCAGCGGCTACGCTCCCTGCGTGGACGCTCCGCTTGCCCCGCGCATTGGCCTGGTGCTGCCGGACGGGGATCGCCTGGGGCGAATCGCCGTGCAGGTGGTGCGGGAGCTGCGCGAGGCGCCGACGGTCGACCTGGTGGGGGTCGGGTCGCTCGAGGTGGCGCAGCGGTGCGGCGCGGGTCGGCTGCAGGCCCGGGGGGCGAACGACCCGCGCCTCCTGAGCGAGCCCCTGCGGCAGGCCCGCGGCGACGGCGCCTGGCTCGTGCTGGCCCCGGCGCCCGGGCGCACCGGGATCGAGGCGGCTGGCGAGTGGATCGAGGAGGGGGTCCTCGACGGGTGCCTGTCGCTGGAGGCGCCGCCCGACGGGCCGCGGCTGCGGCTGCGGGCCGCCTGCGAGGTCGTGGAGCTGTTCCCGGGGCTGCCGCTCCCGGCGCTGGAGGGGGCCCTGGCGGACCCGGCGCTGCCGGCGCTGCTCGGGCGCGCCGCGGCGCTGCTGCGAACGCTGGGGGTGCGGGCGCCGCTGACCGCCTTCGACTGCCGCGGCCTGCCGGTGCGGCGGCTGTGCGAGGCGGCGCGGGCGGCGGGGGTGAGCCTCCGCGGGCCCCTGCCCGCCGCGGAGGCCGTCGGCGCCGGCGGGCCGCTGGTGGCCTGGACCGAAGCCCAGGCGGAGCTGCCCCTCGCCTTGGCGGGCAGCGGACCGGAGATCCGCCTCGACCTCGCGGCGCCCCTCGCCTGGCCGGTCGAGCCCGAGCCGGCGGCGGCGGTGCTCGCGGTGCAACGGCTCGGTCAGGCGGCGGCGGTCCGGCGGCCCCTGGCCGCGGAGCGGGAGGCGGCCCGCCGTCCGGCGGTGAGTGTGGCCCGCAGCGCGCGGGCCGTGGGCGAGGGCGCGAGCGATCGCTGCCCCTATTGCCATCGCGCCCTCAGCGAGGGAGCCGACGGGGCGGCGCTGCGGGCGGGCGCGCCGGTGCGGTGCGTCGGCTGCGGGACGGCGCACCACCGGGATTGCCTGGCGGAGCACGGGCGGTGCACGGTCCTCGGGTGCCGCGGCGGGGAGGTGGTGCGGCTGGGAGTCCGGCTGCCCTACGAGGGGCTCGGGCTCGAGGAGCCGATGGAGCGGCCCTTCGACGCCCTGCAGGGGCACCCCGACCTGGGCCCACGCTGGCTGCGGATGGAGGCGCCCCACGACGACCTGCGCCGGGCGCCGCTCCGCCGAGGGCTGGCGATCGAGCTGGGGGACCCTCGGCCGGCCCGGGGGGCCGTGGTGGAGGGGTTCCTGGTGGTCCACGCCCCGCGGCCCTTCCGGGTGCGCGGCGGCGCCCTCCGCCTGCGGGCCACCCTCACCACGCGTCCGCTACGGGGCTCGGCGGCGCCGCGCACCTCGGTGATCCTCGATCGGCGGGCGCCCTTCCTGGGTGAGGGGCCGGCCACCCCCTTCGGGCGGCTCCAAGACGAGGTGCTGGCGCTGTTTGCGGGGCAGGGCGGGACCACGCTGCCCGCCGGCGTACGCCGTTACCCCTTCTCGTTCCTCCTCGACCCGGAGCACCCTGCCACCGTTCGTAACCGCTACGCGGAGGTGGACGAGAGCGTGGTGACGACCCTCGAGGCGGTCCTGGACCGGGAGACGGCGCGGGCAGAGGTCGAGGTCCGGTAGCGACGAGCGGCCCGTACATGACGCGGCCCCCGGAGCGTGACAGCGCCGGGGGCCGCGGCGGTTCAACCTGGACTTAGTAGTCGGCGAGCGCGTCCTGCTCGGCGCTCTCGGAGCGACGGTGCGCCTCCCCCTCGAACCGAGCTCGGTTGAGCAGCATGCGCTCGGGGAGGTTGGCCAGCCGGGCGGCCAGGAGCCGCTGGGCGGCGAACCGGGGCCGCTCCTCCTCATCGTCGTCGAGAAGCGGAACCACCAGGGCCTCGGGTGCTTCGGTCACGCGCTCGCCTCCTTCGGCCCAGAGTCTATCGAACCCCCGACATCTACGCGAGTCGTTTCCCCGCAGACGGTTACGACGCAGTGAGCCATGCGCGCCCCGCAGGCCCGGAGACACGGCGGTGACGAGACTTGACGCGCTGCGCAACAGCGCTGGGCACGCCGCCCAGATTCGGAATGGAGGTGGGCACCGTAGAATGCCGCACCCTCGGCGGCGCGCCGGCAGGACGTCTCGCCCCGATCGAACCCGATCGTGACTCGGGAGTAACAGCGCACATGGACGGCGACCCCAGCCGCGGCTTCCGGTTCGCGCTCGCGGGCGCGATCGTCACGGCCCTCGCGGCGACCGCGACGGCGATCGCGGCCGCGATGACCGACTCGTTCGTGGCGGCGGGCGCGGCCGCGCCCCTCGGGGCGGCGGTGGCCGTGTGGCTGGGGGGCACCCAGTACGAGCGGCGCCGGCGGGCGGCGCGGGCGGAGCAGCGGGAGACCGAGCGGCTCGTCGCCCTGGGGGCCGAGGGTCGCCGCCCCCTGTTCGAGACGCAGCGGGAGGCGCGCGCCGAGGCGGGCGCCGCCGTGGCGCGGTTCGAGCGGGTGGGTTTCCTGGCGATCGCCGCGGCGATCGCCGCTTGCGAGCTGGGCGCCGCGGCCTGGCTGGGCCGCCGTTATCCCCTGGCGGCCGCCGGCGGGTCGCTGGGGCTGGGCGCGCTGCTGGCGGGCGCGTCCTTCGCGCTCCTGGTGCTGGCTCGCTACGGGTTCGCGCTGGAGCGGACGGCACACGTGCCCTCGGCGGGCGCCGGCGCCCGCCGCGCCGCCTCGGGGGCGCTGGGGGGCTTCCTCGCGGCCCTGTCGCTCGCCGCTCGAGACGCCTGGGGCCTCGAGCGGGTCGACCTCCTGGGCTACGCGCTGGTCGCGCTCGAGGGGCTGC
>JAWLGW010000880.1:0-3527 GCA_041690735.1 Planctomycetota bacterium | reverse complement strand
GTTCAAGACCGTGCACTACTTCTTGCTCGAGGCTCACGGCGACCCCGAGTTCACCCCCCGCCGCGAGGAGGGGATCGTGTCGGTCGAGTGGTGGCCCGGTCGCCGGGCGATCGAGCAGGTGGCCTTCCCGAACCTGCGCCCCGTCCTCGAAGAGGCCTGGGTCCGGGTGACCGCGCGCTGAATCGAAGCCACCCTCCTGTCCAAACCAACGACGCGGGCGGCGCCGCCCGGCGCCGCCCGCGTCTCGTTCGATCTCGCTCAGGAGCCCGCGTGCACCGGCTCGCGCCGCTCGGAGGCGCTCCTGGTCCGCCGCTCCTCGCCCGCCTTGGCCGGCGCCGCCCCGGCGGCCGCCTTGGCCGGCGCCGCCTTGGCCGCGGCGGGAGCCTTGCTCTTGGGGCGGCTGCGCTTGTTGTTGGCCCGGATCAGCTTCTGGACCTTGTTGAACACGATCGGGGGCACGATCGACTCGTGGCGCCCCTTCACCCGAATGTCCCCGAAGTGGACCCGCCCCACGTAGGTGTCGTTCTTTAGGATCCACGACACCCCTGCTCGGGACCAGCGCTTGCCCCGCCGCGTCCGCAGCCCCTGCTCGTCGAGGAGCTTGATCAGCCGCTTCATGCTGCGGAGCCGCAGGTACTCGCGGAAGATCAGCTTGACGATGCCGGCCTCCTCGGGGTCGGGGACCAGCAGCACCCCCTCGGCGCCCCGCCGCGAGTAGTCCCGCCGATAGCCGAACGGCGCCGGCCCGGACTGGTGCTTGCCAGCCTTGGCGCCGGCCTCGCGCCCCCGCAGCAGGCGTTCGGCGATCTCGCGCCGCCGCTCGCCGTCGCTGGGCGTGCGCCCCTTCGGTTCCCGCTCCTTGGGCTGGCTCCGCGCCACGACCTTGGCCAAGGCCTCGGCCGTCCGCGCGTCCGCCACCACCACCCGCTTGCGGTGCTCGGCGAGCTCCGCCAGGGGGTCGAAGCTCACGTTGGGGACCCCCCGCAGGCGGCAGGCGGCGGTGACCACCACCGCCTGCCAGTCGTCCTCCATGGAGTCGAGGATGTTGATCAGACCCGCGCACGTGCCCTGCTCGGGGCTGAGCCCCGAGTCGGTGTGGATCACGTCGAGCGCCAGACCCGTCTTGTCGGCGAAGGCCCTAAGGGCGGACTCCTGCTCCTCGATCGAGGGGAAGGTCCCGCGCAGCTGCTCCGCCCAGCTGGTGCGTGCGTATCCGACGACCTTCACCTGTTACCGGAGCTGCTCCCAGGCCTCCGCGGGCATGTCGTAGGCGATCTTCAGCGCCCCGTTCGCCCCCGCGTAGACGGGCTCCTGCACCGGACGGACCCGACCGCCGCCGTAGGCCTGCAGCGCCTCCTCCAGCGCCCGGTCGAGGCCGTGGATCCGGCTGCCGCCGCCCGCCAGCACCACGTTGTTGCGCAGCCGGTCCTGGAACTCGGGGTCGAAGGTGCTCACCAGGCGGTCGACCGCCTCGCAGATCGGCTCGATGATCCGGGTGCAGCCCTTGCGCAGCTCGGCGGTCACGTTGAAGGGGGTCGGCTTGCCGTTGACCGGGAAGCGCACCACCACCGGCTCGGCGGCCTCGGTGACGAAGGCGTGCTTCTCCTTGACCTCCTTGACCATGTTCACGGTGAACTGCGCGTCGGGGCAGCGGCTGCGGAACAGCTCGAACAGCTGCTGGTCGATGTAGTCGCCCGCCTGAGTCAGGGTGACCTGGTCGTCCTCGTCGGGCATGGAGCCCTTCATGCGGCACAGGTCGGTGGTGCCGGCGCCGATGTCGATCACCAGGCAGTCGTGCAGCTGGTCGAGCCCGTAGGCCACCGAGAACGGCTCGCTGCAGATCACCACCGAGTCGAGGACCTCGCGGGCCGCCTCGATGATCGACTGCTTGTTGTGGATCGAGGCCTGGGCGGGGCAGCCGATCACGCCGTAGACCAGCTGACCGGGCTTGGGCCGGGCCAGCTCGACCGCGTGGAGGATCAGCGCCCGGGCCGCCTCCATGTTGCGGCCGACCTCCTCGCTGGGCGCGCCCGCGGCGTCGCTGTACTTGATCACGCCCTTCTCGAGCGGGCGGTACAGGTCGAGGGCCAGGCGGTTCGCCATGGCCTCCTCGCCGAACAGGACGTCCTTGCCGAGCAGCTTGCGCGACACGATGTCCTTGGGATACCCGACGACGCTGATGACGGTCTCGCGCACGCCGTTGCTGGCCGAGATCGAGGTCCGGCTGGTGCCGAGGTCGATCCCCACGTACAGGACGCCGTCGTCCTCACGCCGCGGCGGGTTGAAGCTGGACTTGAGGCCCGACTTGATGCTGCTCTGCTCGCTCACGATTTCTCCCCCTGAGACGAAAGTGTGTGGTGTCCCCGCGGCCCGCGCCGCGGATCAGCCTGCGCTCCGGCGCAGGTCGAGGTTGGCGCGCATGAGGCCCGCCAGCGGCCCACCGCCGCTGAGTGGGGCGCCCGCGCTGGCCCGCTCCCGGGCGGGGCGGTGCAGGGCTGTGCTCTCCGGGCGGGCCCCGGGCCCGCTGGCCGGCTGCGCCTCCCGCGCCGCGGCGGCGGTGGGCGCGTCGCCCTCGCGCGGGGCGGCGTCGCTGCGCAGGGCCACGTTCGCCCGCACCAGCCCCGCCAGCAGACCGGAGCCGGCAGCGGCCGCGGTGGCGGTGGCTGCCTGGACGCGGCGAGGCGTGGGCCGGTCGGAGCGGGCGCTCCCTGCTCCTGACGGGGCGCCGGCCGAGAGCGGCGCGCGCTCCACTCGGGCGACCGCCCGCTCGAGCCGGGCCACCAGCGCGGCGAGGCCGGGCGCCGGGGCGGAGGCGGACTGGGGCGCGGCGACGGCGGCCTGCGCCCGCCGCGCCGCCCCGGACTTGAGCCGGGCCACCTCGCGGGCCAGGCGGTCCCGCTCGGCGCGGAGGCGGTCGACCTCGTCCCGGCGGGGCGCCCGCCGCAGCTCCTCCCGCCGCCCGCGCACCTCCTCACGGAGCCGCCCCCGCTCGGCCGAGAGGCGGGCGATGATCTCGACCGCGGGCCGAATGGCGCGAGGCAGGCTGGCCGTCTCGAGGACGGCGCTGCTGTGCGCGAGCTGTTCCAGGCGGTTCGCCATGAGCTACCGTTCCCGCGCCCCTACCGGCCCTTCTTCGCCGGGAAGCCGAACCCGAACCCGAACTGGGCCGCGCCCTTGCCGGCGGCCGACGAGCGCTGCGGCCCGGTCGCGGGGGCAGGGGCGGGGGCGGGGGCGGGGGCGGCCGCCGGGGTCGCAGGGGCCGCAGGGGCCGCAGGGGCCGGCTCGACCTCCTCCTCCTTGAGCGCCTCCAGCTCCTCGGCGGTCCGCTCGAGCTCCTCGAGGGCCGCCCGCTGCGCCTCGTGGGCCGCGTCCAGCTCGCTCTCCAGCTGCATGACCCGGTCCTCGAGGTCGTCCTTCTCGGCGGTGAGCGCGCTCAGCTCCTGCAGCCGCAGGCGGAGCGCGTCGGCCTCCTGGCCGAGGGTGGTGTTGTCGAGGAGGACCGAGTCCCGCTCCTCCCGGAACCGATC
>JAWLGW010000879.1:0-3528 GCA_041690735.1 Planctomycetota bacterium | reverse complement strand
CCGCCCCATCCGCCGCGGCGGCCTCCCCAGGGGCGGCTGGTCACGAGCTGCGAGCGCGAGGTGCTCGGCTTCCTCCGCTGGGCGCCCTTCCTCCCCCTCGGCCTGCGCCTCGAGCTGTGCGGCGTCGCGCCCGCGGACACCTACAACGCGGCGGTCGCGCTGCGGTCGCTGCGCGAGCTGGACACGGCGCTCCTGGTGGCCCGGGCGCGGCTGGTCCTCGAGGGGCGCGAGGTCGCGGTCCGCCCGAACGCGGCCCCGCCGCCCCGCCCAGCCGACTGTACGCTCCTCGCCGAGCGGCGGACCGGCGGGCTGCTGCGGCGCTGGCTGCCGGATCCGGGCGAGCGAACGCTGGCTCAGGGAGGCCCCGCGCTGCTCAGGCTTCCGCGTTCGTAGCGGGGGTGCGAGCATTCGCGCGGTTCACTCGCTTCGGGGACGTCGTCGGCCGTATGAAGGTCGCCATCAAGCTGGCTCTCGCGCTGCTCCCCTGCGCGGTCGTCGTGCTGGCGCTGTCGGGCTGGCTGTCCATCCAGCGGGAGCTCACGTTCATCTCGAACGACGCCCGCAGCGAGACCCAGACCTGGGGGCTCGCCATCGCCGAGCTCGCGCGCCACGCCTGGCGCACCGAGGGGCCCGTCCGGGCGCGGCGGCTGGTGGAGCAGCTGGCGGCGGGCCTCGACCAGCCGCGGCTGCGGTGGGTGTGGGTCGGACCCGAGGGAGACGCCCCGTCCGGCGACGAGCTCCCGCTGCTCCCCCTCGACCGGCTCGACCCCCTCCGCGACGACGGCCAGGTCGTCGTCCACCTCGAGCCCGCCGAGGGAGCCGCGGGGCGAGTGCTGACCTACGTGCCCGTCCTCCCGGCCGCCCCGTACGCGCTCGAGCTGGAGGAGTCGCTGGCGCAGCACCAAGCGTTCCTGCGAGACAGCCAGCGGCAGGTCGTCGGCTTGACGCTGGTCATGGCGGTCCTGCTGTGCGCCCTGTCGGTGGTGGCAGGTTTGCACATGGTGGGCCGGCCGATGCAGCGCCTGCTGGAGGTCGCCCGCCGGGTCGGCGAGGGCGACTTCTCGCGGCGGGTGCTCCTGCCGCAGCGGGACGAGATCGGGGCGCTGGCCCGGGAGATGAACGCCATGTGCGAGCGCTTGCTCGAGGCTCGCCTCCGCCTCGAGGAGGAGGTGGAGGCGCGGCTCGAGGCGCTGCAGCGCCTCCGCCACGCCGACCGGCTGGCCACCCTGGGCCAGATCGCCGCGGGCCTGGCCCACGAGGTCGGCACCCCCCTCAGCGTGGCCAAGGGGTGGGCCGAGCTCATCGCGGCGGGCGACCTCCCCCCCGGCGAGGTGCGCCAGAAGGCCGAGAAGGTGGTGGAGCTGTGCCAGCGGATCTCCCGGACCATCCGCCTCACCCTCGACTTCGCGCGTCGCCGAGCGCCGCACACGGCCTCCAACGAGCTGCGCCGGCTCACCCGTCGCACCCTCGACCTGCTCGACCCCCTGGCCCAGCGCCACGACGTCGAGCTGGTGCGGGTCGCCGGGCCCCCCGTGCTCGCCGAGGTCGACGGCGGCCAGATCGAGCAGGTCGTCACCAACCTGGTGGTCAACGCCATCTACGCCAGCCCCGCGGGCGGGGCCGTGGAGGTCGACGTGCGAGCGGTCCGCCGCCCGCCGCCGGCCGACGAGTCGCTCCGCGCCGCGCCCTCGCCCCCGCAGGAGTGGGTGTGCCTCGTCGTCCGCGACGGCGGCGAGGGGATCACCGCCGAGCACCTCGAGCACCTGTGGGAGCCGTTCTTCACCACCCGCCCCTTCGGTCGCGGCACCGGGCTGGGGCTGCCGATCGCCCGCGGCATCGTCGAGGAGCACGGCGGGTGGATCGAGGTCGAGACGGCCGTGGGTGAGGGCACCACCTTCTTGGTCTTCCTGCCCCCCCAGGCCGGGCGCGCGGGGGAGGAGGAGCGCGGCCCGCTCCGCCTCGCCCGGGCGACCGCCGGCGAGGCTGTATGTGAAGGAGGAGGCGCCGGGCGGTAGGTGGTAGGCTCGGGACGATGAGCGATCGGGCAGGCGAGCCAGGAGCGACGCAAGCCGGTCACGTCCTCGTCGTCGACGACGACGAAGACATGTGCGCCTATCTGGCGGCGGCGCTGCCGCGGCAGGGCTTCCGGGTGAGCTACCGGGTCCGGCCCGAGGAGGCCCTGGAGGTTTTGCCGCGCGACGACACGATCGACGTCGTGCTCACCGACCTCAACATGCGCGGCCTGAGCGGCATCGAGCTGTGCAGGCGCGTCCGGCGCCTCCTCCCGGGGACGCCGGTGGTCGTGCTCACCGCCTTCGGCAGCACCGACTCTGCGTTCAGCGCCATCCAGGCGGGGGCGTACGACTTCCTCACCAAGCCGTTCGAGGTGGAGGTGCTGGCCCTGGTGCTCCGCCGCGCCGTGGAGCACCACGCGCTCGTCAAGGAGGTCGAGGGCCTCCGCCGCGAGCGGACCCGCCGGGTCGCCTTCGGCGAGCTGCTGGGCGAGAGCCCCGCGATGCGCGACCTGTTCCACCTGGTCGAGCGCGTGGCCGTCACCGACAGCGCCGTGTTGATCTGCGGCGAGACCGGGACGGGGAAGGAGCTGGTCGCGACCGAGCTCCACCGCCGCAGCTCCCGCGGCGCGGGCAAGTTCGTGGCCGTCAACTGCGCGGCGCTCCCCGAGGGCCTCCTCGAGAGCGAGCTGTTCGGCCACGTCCGCGGCGCGTTCACCGGCGCCGTCCAGGACCGGCGCGGCCTCCTGGTGGAGGCGGACCACGGCACCCTGTTCCTGGACGAGGTCGGCGACATGCCGACGAGTCTCCAGGCGAAGCTGCTGCGGGTCCTCCAGGACGGGCGGGTCCGGCCCGTCGGAGCCAGTCAGGCCCAGGAGCGGTCGGTCGACGTGCGGGTCGTGGCCGCGACCCACCGCGACCTCGAGGCCGCCCTCGAGGAGGGCAAGTTCCGGGAGGACCTGTACTTCCGCCTCAACGTGATCCGGGTCGACCTGCCCCCGCTCCGGGCCCGCGGTCACGACGTGCTCCTCCTGGCGCAGGCGTTCCTGGCCCACCACGCGGCCAAGCTCAACAAGGGGGTGCTCGGGATCAGCAGCGAGGCGGCCGAGAAGCTGCTCGGCTACGACTGGCCGGGCAACGTCCGCGAGCTGCAGAACTGCATGGAGCGCGCCGTCGCGCTGACGGCCGAGGAGCAGGTCGGCCTGCGCGACCTGCCAGCGAACGTCGCCCAGTGCCGCCCCGAGGCGTTGAACCTGATCCCCACGGGCCAGGACCCGACCCAGCTCCCCACGCTCGACGAGCTCGAGCGCCGCTACGGGGAGCACGTCCTTCGGCTGGTGCAGGGCAACAAGACGCTGGCGGCGAAGGTGCTGGGCCTCGACCGGCGCACCCTGTACCGCAAGCTGGAGCGCTGGCGCCTCGACCACGCCTGAGGGCGCGGCGGGGTGGGCGGGGGCACACCCCCCCCCCCCCCGGGGGGACCCCCCCCCCCCCCCCCGGGTGTATAAACCCCCCC
>JAWLGW010000878.1:0-3531 GCA_041690735.1 Planctomycetota bacterium | reverse complement strand
TGCTGGAGCACCTGCGCGCCCTGCGCGAGCAGACCCACGACCGCCAGCGGATCGTGGCGGTGCTCGCGGAGGGGAGCGCCCCGCTGGTGAGCCTCCCCCAGCGGTTCGGCTTCGCCCTCGCCGAGGCGGGCGAGCCGCGCTGGCGCGACCTGCGCAAGGCGGTGCGCCAGAGCCACCGCCGGGCCCGCCGCGCCCGGCGCCGCGCCGACCGCCGGCGGCGAGACGACGACGTGCACGCCTTTCGCAAGCGGGTCAAGGAGCTGCGTTACCAGCTCGAGATGCTCCGCCGCTGCGCCGGCGACCTGCCCGCGCACGGGCGCCTGTCCGCCCTGGCCGAGGAGCTGGGGGAGGTCACCGACCGCATCGTCCTGCGCGACTACCTGCGGATCCACGCCAGCGACCTGGCCGCCGGCACCGAGCGCCTGCAGGACTACCTCGACGAGGCGATCGCCGCCCGGGTGGAGGCGGCGCTGGAGGGCGCGCGCGACGTGTTCGGGAAGAAGCCGAAGGCGTTCGCGAAACAGCTGGCCCTGCGCGGGTAGCGTTCGGGGAGCGGCGCCCAGCTTCCTGAAAGCTCGGCCCTCTCCTTCCGCCTGGCCGAGCTCTCAGGACCCGCGCGCCGACGCCTTGCGCTGGTCCTGCTTCTCCACGATGAAGTTGAGCAGCAGCTGCTGGAGGGCGAAGCCGTCGCCCTTCTCGTCCTTCTGCAGCTTGAAGTGCGAGGAGACGAACAGCACCCGGCCGGCGCGGCGCTCCAGGTTGCCGCGGCCGGTCACCGGGCGGCCCTGGCGGTCGTAGGACAGGGTGAAGGCCACGCAGTCCGTGCCGAGGTCGGCGATGTCGGGGCAGCGCACCAGGGGGATCAGCGCGGGGCTGGGCTTGGCGAGGTGGGAGCGGCCCTCGAGCTTCCAGGCGTAGGCCTGCTCGGTCCAGCTGTTGAGCGGGAACACGTCGCGCATGAGCGGGTGGGAGATCGTCTGGGGGTAGGGCGCGATCGTGACGTCGCGCGGCTCCTTGGAGTACGGGGTCTCCTTGAGGAACTCCACGATCCCCGGGAAGACCTTGGTCAACGTCTTGCCGAGCTCCCAGTCGGAGCAGAACAGGTAGCCGCCCGCGGCCACGAAGGCGCGCACCTTCTCGATCCCCTGGGGAGTGAACTCGTCGCGCCCGGGGCAGTTGAGGATCAGCACCTGCCGCTCGGGGTCGAGGTCGCGGCTGTCGAACTCGGAGCGCTGGATGAGGACGAACTTGAGGTCGAGGGCCTTGAGCACCTGCTCGCAGCGGTCGTTCCCCTTGATCACGATGATCTCGTCGTCGCGCAGGCGGGTGATCGTCTTGAGGTCGGCCGGCCGCTCCTTCGCCATGCGGTCGAGGACGTTGCCGCGGGTCTTGGTGTCGCCGTCGCCGACCGGCCGGGTGTAGCTGTCGCGGTGCGCGGTCCAGTAGTTCTTCCAGTCCTCGGCGACGCCGATGTCCTGACCCGTGAGGGTGACCAGGGCCCCGTTCACCTCGCGCACCAGCCGGTCGTGCCCCTCTCCCTCGAAGGTGGCCAGCAGCGGGATCAGGGCGTCGACGGCGCTGGCGGTGCCGCGGCGGCCGAGCAGCCGGGCCGCCAGCACCCGCACCGGCTCGTCCTTGTCGTCCTCGAGGGCCGTCACCAGCACCTCCTCCGCCTCCGCGCCCGGGACTCCCCCCAGGGCGTCCAGGATCAGGAAGCGCATGTCGCCGTGCTTCTTCTCCTTCTTGTAGGCCTTGATCAGCTCCTGCAGGGCGTCGCCCTGAGCGCTGGCCAGGGTGGCGACCAGGGTGTCGTACACCCCCAGCGACTTGATCCGCCGGGCGTCGTCGAGGATCGCCTTGACCGTGGACTTGTCGAGCTGCCCCTTCAGCTCCTCGAGCACCTGCTGCACCGAGGCGCGGTCGCCCGACTTGAACGCCTTCTTGACGTCGCGCTTGCCGGGGCCGTCGGCGAGGACGGGGCTGGCGAGCAGGAGCAGGGCAACACACAGAGCGGCGAGCGCACGAACCATCGGGAGCCTCCTCGACTGAGGGCGCGATCCTACCGCAGGGCCGGCACCCCGGCAGACGGTCCCCGCAGGCTTTACGCCCAGTTGACGGGCGCCGGACGGGGCGCCGGACTGGGGCGCCGGACTGGGGCGCCGGACGGGGCGCCGGACGGGGGACGTCCGGCGGCCCCTCCCTACAATGGGGGTGTGTTCCAGCTCAAGCGATGGCACCACAAGCTGTTCCTGTGGCTGGCGGCCCTGGCGCTGCTCGCCTTCCTGGCCTCGCTCCACCCCGAGATCCGGCGGCTCCTGCCCTGGTTCCGCCCCGACACCGAGGAGGTGGAGCGCCCCCGCGGCGCCTGAGGCGTGTCAGCGCTTGGGCAGGCGCGGGGGGCGCAGGCTGGGCCGGGGGCCGAAGTCGGGGACCGTCGGGCGCTGCTCCTCGAGCTGCCGCTGCAGCAGGTCCAGCGCCGTCTCCAGCTGCGGGTCGCGGCCGGCGGCCCAGTCGTGGGGAGCGATGTCCACGTCCACGTCGGGCTCGGTGCCGTAGTTCTCCACCGCCCAGCCCACGTCCTCGAACCAGAAGGCGAACTCGGCCTGAGTGGTGATCGAGCGGTCGACCAGCGGATGGCGCGGCCAGATCCCCACCACCCCGCCCCAGGTGCGCTTGCCGATCAGCGGCCCCAGCTTCATGAGCTTGAAGCAGTGGCTGAAGATGTCGCCGTCCGAGCCGGCGCGCTCGTTGGTGAGGCAGGCCATGGGCCCCAGCACGGAGTCGTCGGGGTAGGGCATGGGCCGCCCGTAGCGGGGGACGTCGTAGCCGATCCGCCGCCGGGCCAGCTTCTCCAGCAGCAGCTGGCTCACGTGACCGCCGCCGTTGTAGCGGACGTCCACCAGCAGCGCCGGCCGGTCGATCTCCGCCTGGTAGTAGCGGTGGAACTCGGCGTAGCCCTGCGGCCCCATGTTGGGGACGTGGACGTAGCCGATCGCGCCCTTCCCCCGCTCGTGGACCCAGGCTCGGTTGCGCTCCACCCAGTCGCGATACCGGGCGGGCCCCTCCTCGTGCAGGGTGCGGACGGTCACGCGCCGGGCGGGCCCCCTGCCGCGCGCGATCGTGAGGGTCACCTCCGCGCCGGCCCGGTTCACCAGCAGCTCGCCGGGGGCCGAGACCTGAGAGAGCGGCACGTCGTCGATCGCGACCAGGCGGTCGCCCTCGCGGACGTCGAGGCCGGGCGCCCGCAGGGGCGAGTCCTCGTCCGGCTTCCAGCAGTCGCCACGCACCAGCCGCGACACGGTCCACCCCCCGCGTCCGGGGGTGAGGTCGGCGCCCAGGTACCCCGGCCCGTGGGGAGGCGGGTGGGGCAGGTCGCCGCCCCACTCGTAGGCGTGCGAGGTCCCGAGCTCGCCTTGCACCTCCCACATGAGGTCCGAGAACTCGGCGCGGGTCGCCACCCGCTCCAGCACCGGCAGGTAGCGGCGGTAGACCTCCTCCCAGTCGATCTCGGACATGGAGGGGTTCCAGAAG
>JAWLGW010000877.1:0-3540 GCA_041690735.1 Planctomycetota bacterium | reverse complement strand
GGCGCGCGGCCGCCTGGGCCCTGGGCCGCCTGAAGGAGCGGGACATGGTGGCCTTCCTCGGCGCCGCGGCGACCCAGGACGACGACCCGAGCGTCCGGGCGGCGGCGGTCGACGCCATGGGGACCACGGGGGAGAGCAACGCCTTCATGTACGTGAAGGCCGCCCTGGACGACCCGAGCATCGAGGTGCAGGCGGCCGCCTGTCGGGCGGTGGGCACGCTGGGGCTGGGCCGGCTGGTCCCGGCCGTGATCGACAAGCTCGAGTCGCCTCACCTCGAGGTGCAGCAGGCGGCCGTGACGGGGCTCGAGGAGTTCCTGCCCGAGGACCGCAGCTTCGGCACCAACGCCGACCGTTGGCGGGAGTGGTATCGGGGACAGTAGCCGTAACGTTCGGCGCCCCAGCCGGGAGCGGCGACCTGTCGGAGGGCGGCGGTAGGGTCCTCCCCTAACCAGCCCGCCACGGGAGGCCGCATGACCGTCACGCCCTCAGCCCCCCTCAAGATCTACGTCTGCGGCGCCCACAGCACCGGCAAGACGACCCTGGCTCGGCACCTCGCCCAGGAGCTGGGCTTGCCGCTGATCAACGAGGTCGCTCGGCAGGTCATGGCCGAGCTCGAGCTGAGCTTCGAGACCCTGCGGGTCGACCTCCGGCGGGTGGCGGAGTACCAGCGGGAGGTGTTCCGCCGCCAGACCCAGGTGGAGGAGCAGTACCCGCGCGGGTTCGTCTCCGACCGCACCTTCTGCAACCTCGCCTATGCGGCCCGCCACTCGCTGGTCCTGCACGAGCTCATCGACGCCCAGGCCGAGCGGTACTTCGAGCGGGTGCGGCGCGAGGGTCTGGTGTTCTTCGTTCGTCCGCACCGGGAGTGCATGAGCGACGACGGCATGCGCGAGCGGGTGGAGTGGGACGAGATCAACCGGATCGACGGAATCCTCGACTTCCTCCTCTCCTGGCAGCGGATCCCGTGCATCGGGATCTCCGAGCTCAACATGAAGGACCGGGTGCGCACCGCGACCACCGCGGTGGAGCTGTATCGGCGCAGCCGCCAGGCGGCAGCGCTGGAGCCGGCGCCGGCGGCGACCTGGGGGAGCCCGGCGCGGGCGAGCGGGAACGGCAACGGGAACGGCAACGGCAACGGGCATGGCAACGGTCACGGCAACGGGACCCCCGTCGCCCTGACCGCCTGGGCGGAACCGGGAGCGTGACCGCGCCGCCGCTGGTCCTCTCGATCCCATCCTACGCGGAGCTCGCCGAGAGGCTGGCGAAGCTCCTGGGATGCCCCCACGGGGACGTCGAGCGGCGGCGGTTCAGCGACGGGGAGCTGTACCAGCGGATCGCGGGGGAGGTCCGCGGGCGCGAGGTGCTGCTGGTAGCCGGCACGCCCAGCGAGGTCGACACGCTGATGGCGTACGACCTCGCCTGCGCGGTGTCGCGGTACGGGGCCGAGCGGCTGACGTGGGTCCTGCCGTACTTCGGCTGCCAGACCATGGAGCGGGCGGTGCGCGCGGGGGAGGTGGTCACCGCCAAGACGCGCGCGCGCCTGGTGTCGGCGGTGCCGCCCACCCCCAGCGGCAACCGGGTGCTGCTCCTCGACCTGCACGCGGCCGGGATCCCCTTCTACTTCGGCGACCGGGTGACGGCGGTCCACCTGTACGCCAAGCCGCTGGTGCTCGAGGCGGCGCGGACCTTCGGCGGCAGCGAGTTCGTGCTGGCGGCCCCCGATGCCGGCCGGGCCAAGTGGGTGCAGTCCCTCGCCAACGACCTCGGCGTGGAGGTGGCCTTCGTCTACAAGCGCCGCCTCGAGGACGGGCAGGTCGAGGTGACCGGCGTGGACGCCCGGGTCAAGGGGCGCACGGTGGTGATCTACGACGACATGATTCGCAGCGGCGGGACCCTGATCAAGGCGGCCCGCGCCTACCTGGACGCCGGCGCGGCCCGCTGCTTCGCCGTGACCACGCACCTCGTCCTGCCGGGCGACGCCGCCGAGCGGCTGGTCGGGTCGGGCATGTTCGAGGGGGTGGCGGGCACCGACTCGCACCCCCACGCGTCCCACGCCGCCAAACAGGGCGTGGTGGTCCGCTCGGTGGCGCCGCTGATCGCGGACTGGTTGCGCTCACCCGCGGGCTGAAGCTCGTCGACACCGCGCGAGCCGAGGCGCCCTCGCCCCAGCGGCGGCTCCTACTCCCGGGGCTCGATCGCGCTCACCCGAAAGCCCCGCGGGTCGGTCAGGCCGTACACCAGCACGCAGGGCAGCCCCGCGAACTGGACCGCCTGGCGGTCGCCGAAGGCCCCGAAGGTGAGCTGGCGCCGGAGGACGTTCCAGGCGTCGTCGCTCAAGGCGACCTCGGTGGGGATCCGGCCTTGTGACCGCAGCGCGCTCACCTCGCGCTTGATCGCCTCCGCCAGCTGCACGTCGTCCACGTTCAGGCCTCCACCCGTTCGCTGCCGCGCGGCGGATGCCGGTCGCTGGGGTCGTCGCCAGGCTCTGACGTCGCGGCAGGCTCGGCCTCGGGCCGACCACGATACCGCCCCGCCAGGTCGACCAGGTCGGCCCCGCAGTGGAAGCAGGTCCACAGCGGCTCCTCGTCGCCGTCCTCCCCGTCGGCCAGGAGGTCGCCGCTGCAGTCGGGGCACCGGTCGGGCGTGACGCCGTCGGGCCGCGTCCGCCGGGCGGCGCGTGTCGCCTCCGGGGGGCCCTCGGCCGCGAGGCGCTCCGCCAGGCCGTCGTGGACGCCGCCCAGGGTGCCCGGGCGGGAGCCCGGCGCGACCCACATGCCGGTGATCGCGTCGAACTGCCCCGGCAGGGGCTCGACGGGCCGGGCGGCGACGCCGCCGCGGCGCCGTCCCTGAGGCAGGAGCAGGAGCAGCAGGGCGATCAGCAGCCCGAGCCCGGCGCCGACCGCCATGGAGCGGGCGACCGGCCAGCCGAGGGCGAGCTCCAGCACCCCGCCCACGACCAGGCCGAGGCCCGCGCCCACCACCATGACCAGCGCCAGCATGAGGACGGCGCTGATCCAGGTCCTCCGGGGCGCGCCGCCGGCCGCCCTCCAGGCGACGAGACCAGGGAGGTCGCGGATCGGCTCCCGCCCGCCGGGGCGGCCGCGCTGCACGCCGCACCCCGTCGCGGCGCAGCCCTCGCCCTCGATGAAGCAGTCGAGGTGGTGGGCCGCCTCGCAGCCGGCGCAGTCCACCCGGTCGTCGGCCGAGGCGGCGAGGGCGTCGTGGCAGAACGGGCAGCGGAGCGGTGTCGCCATGCCTCCAGTGTAGGCGGGGAGCCCCCGGGTGCAGCTGACCGAGTCCTCCCGAGAAGTCTCAGCGCCTTGCGCTTCACGAGCGGCTAGCAGCTAAACGGAGGTGCACGATCATGGATGGTCGCGCGAGAGCGTCTTCTGGCTCGGAGGCTGGTCGACGCGACCATCCATGCTCGTGCGCCTCCGTTTGATAGGGACAGGGAGAGGAAGCGTTCCCGCGCGCTGGTCTGAGCGTCAGACGGTCCGGATATGAGAGACCCCGGTGGCTCGTGGTCGACAACGCGGCCGC
>JAWLGW010000876.1:767-3542 GCA_041690735.1 Planctomycetota bacterium | reverse complement strand
CCCCGCCGCTCGCAGCCGGGGGCCGACCCGGTCCTGTCGCAGCTGGCGCTGCGCTGCCTGGCCAAGGAGCCGTCGGCGCGGCCGAGCTCCGCCGACGAGCTGGTGCAGGCGCTCAGCGGCGCCAGCCGGGAGGCGGCTGCGGCGGCGACGCGGCCGCCGCGCTGGGCGCTCGCGCTCAGCGCCGGCGCCAACGCGCTGTTGCTGACCGCCCTGGTCGGGGCGCTGCTCGCCGGCGGGGGCCGGGCGGCTACGCCGATCGGAGACGCCCTCGACGCCCCGACCTGGGCGCTCGCCCTGCGGGTCGTCGGCGGCGGCGCGCCCTTGCGACCCGAGGAGCTGTCGGCCCTCGAGGAGCGCGCCGACCCCGAGGCGAATCGGTGGCTGCCGCTGCTCTCGGCCCAGTGCGCCCTGTTGCGCGGCGAGGAGCCCGCGCTCTCTGCCTGTCGCGAGGGGCCGGGGCGGGACCTGCTGGCGGCGGAGGCCGAGCTGGCCCGTCTGCAGCGCGGTGGGAGCGGCGAGCGGGCCGAGGAGGCGCTCCGCCTGCTCAGCTCGGGCGCGGAGGCGGCGCTCCCCTGGAGGCGCGACCCGGTCGAGGAGCGGTGGGCGAAGGCGGTCGAGGCGTTCGTGCGGGTGAGCCGGCTCGACCTGGCCGCGCGCGCGGCCCTGGCGGCGGGCGCGGCGAGGGCCGGCGAGCCGGCGCTGCGCTGGCTGGAGCGGGCGTTTCAGCTCGATGCGCGGACCGCCAGCCGCGAGGGCGCGGCGCTGGTCGCCGCGGTGGTGCCGGCCGCCGAGGCTCAGCTCGCCCAGCCGCTCGACGCGACGAGGCTGGAGGCCGTGCGAGCCGTGCGGCGGCGGCTGGCCTTGTGGCGGGTGAGCCGGCCCGACGAGCGCCTGTCCGCGTCCGTCCGGGACGCGCTGTGGCGGGTGGCGGCGGAGAGCCCCACCTTCGCGGAGCGGGACGCCGCGCTGCCGGGCACCCAGAGCTGGACCGCCTACGGCGACGACCTGCGGTCGCTGCTCGAGCACCAGCCGAGGCCCGGCGAGGCGGCGCAGGTGGGCACACCCCACACCACCTGGCCGCCGGACCTGCGCTGGTGGCTGCAGGACCGGCTCAAGCAGCAGGGCGTGGTCGCCCGCCGCCGCATGGCGGAGGAGTGGCTGCTGTGGCGGCCCGACCTGACGCCTCTGTGGATGGAGCTGGGGTACGCGGCGGAGGAGCAGGGGGAGCTGCGCCTGGCGCAGCGCGCCTTCGAGGTGGCCGCCGAGCGGGAGCGGATCGACCCCAGCAACCCGACCTACCGGGTGGGCCTGTGCCTCTACAAGCAGGGACGGTGGGCGGAGGCCGCCGACTGGATCGGCCGGGCGGTGGAGCTCATGCCCTCGGGTGCCGGGGCCTACCCGCGCCTGTACCTGGCCCGCAGCCTGCTGTGGGCGGGGCGCCCCGACGCGGCCGAGCCGCACCTGGACTGGGTCCACACCTCCTCGCTGGCGGCCGGCACCGGGTACTGGATGACCCGCACGGAGCTGTACCGCGCCCAGGGTCGGCACCAGCTCCTGGCGGACGCCGAGCGGCGCCTCGAGCTGGCGGTCGAGCGCGAGCGGGCGGGCGGCCAGTGAGCGTCGAGTTCAGCCTGGCCGACCTCGGCCTGCCCGACCCGGGGCGCAAGCCCGAGGACCTCGTCGGCTCCGAGCTCGCCGGCTGCCGCCTCGAGGCGTTGCTGGGGCGCGGCGGCATGGGCGCCGTGTACCGGGCGCGCCGGGTGAGCGACGGCGCCCGGGTGGTGGTCAAGGTCATGGCGCCGGAGGTCGCCGCCAACGTCCAGCTGCGGGCCCGCTTCCAGCGGGAGTGGGTGGCGCTGAGCAAGATCGAGCCGCACCCCAACGTGGTGCGGGTGTACGACGTCGCGCAGGAGGGGAGCCAGCCCACGATCGTCATGGAGCTGGTGGATGGGCCCTCCCTCCTGCGGCTGCTCCAGGAGCACGGGCGCCTGCCGGCGGAGCGGGCGGCGCGGCTGGCCCTGGACGTGGCTCGCGGGCTGACCGTGGTGCACGGGCACGGCATGATCCACCGCGACGTCAAGCCCGACAACGTGCTGGTGGGCGCGGACGGACGGGCGAAGCTGGTGGACTTCGGCCTGGCGAAGGACGTCTTCTTGACGACGCTCACCCGCCCCGGGCAGCTGCTGGGCACCGCGCTGTACATGGCGCCCGAGCAGTGGGACGACGAGGTGACCGAGGACGCCCGCTGCGACGTGTTCGCCCTGGGCGCCACCCTGTACCACCTGCTCGCGGGGCGGCCGCCCTTCCAGGGCGAGGACGTGCACGAGATCGCCGACCTCGCCACGTCGGGCGACTACGAGCCCCTGGAGGAGGCGGCGCCGGACGTCCCCGGGGCCCTCGACCAGGTGGTCACGCAGATGCTCGAGCCCGAGCGCGCCTACCGCTACGCGAGCATGGCCGCCTGCGCGGCCGACCTCGAGCGCGTGCTGCGGGGCGAGCCGCCCGGCGTGGCGCGGTTCGAGGTCGAGGGGCGGCGGGTGCCGCTGCTGCGTGAGCCCCGCTTCACGCTGGGCTGCGACCGCGGCTGCCAGGTCCGGGTCGACCACCCGACGGTGGCCCCCAAGCACGCTCAGCTGCGGCGGGAGGACGACGGGTGGGTGCTGCGCGACCTGCGCAGCCCGGCGGGGACCTGGGTCGGCGGCGAGCGGTTGAGCGGTCCGCGCCGGCTGCAGGACGGCGACGAGGTGCGCCTGGGCGAGGCGCGGCTCCGGTTCT
>JAWLGW010000876.1:0-757 GCA_041690735.1 Planctomycetota bacterium | reverse complement strand
GCGCTCCGGCGGGGGCGCCGGCCGGGGCGGCGGCCGCCGCGCCGATCCTGCGCGACGTCGAGCGGCGGCCGGTGGACCTGCTGGCGGCCCAGACCCTGGCGGCGCTGGGAGACCCGCGCGCCCTGCTGTACCTGCTGGAGCGGGCCGTCGCCGATCCGTTCGACGAGGCGTGGGCGGAGCGCGACCTCACGGCCACCCTCGGGGCGGAGGTCGCGCGAGCGGCGGCGGCCTGGCGAGCGCAGGAGCGGGCGCGGGCGCAGGCCTGGCTGCCGGGGCGCCTCGCCGCCTGCGCGGGCCGGGACGCGGGGGCCGACCTGGTGGGCTGGCTGGCCTGGTGGGCGCAGGTCCGGACGCAGGCGCCGCCTCAGCTGGGCCTGCCGGCGCCCGACCGGGGGCTGCGTCTGGTGGGCGCGGCCGGCGCGCACCCGGTCGAGGGCGGGGTGCTGCTGATCGGCACCGACCCCCGCTGTCAGCTCCGGCTGGCGCAGGGGGCGCGCCTGCACGCCACGGTGCTCCGCCTCCACCGGCGCCTGGTCGTGCGCGACGAGAGCCGTGGCGCGACGCGCCTCGACGGGCGCCCGGTGCGGGCGGCCTTCCTCGACCCCGGGAGCACCCTGCAGGTCGGCGACGTCACGCTGCGCCTCGAGGCGGACCTCCCCTCCGCCGAGGCGGTCACGCGCCCCGGCGGCGTCCGCTGGATCGACCCCCTCAGCTTTCAGGCGCTGGAGGCGGCGAGGCACCCCGCCACCGCCCGGAC
>JAWLGW010000875.1:0-3544 GCA_041690735.1 Planctomycetota bacterium | reverse complement strand
CAGGCGATCGCGGTGTTCTGCACCTGGCTGCCGGGGACGACCACCGCCTGGAGCTGGGAGATCGGGAACAGGCTGGCGCCCAGGATGATCGCGATCACCACGCCCCCAAAGCCGGTGACCGTCTGGGCGGTGAAGGAGATCCCCACGCACAGGGCGAGGAGGAGCAGCTCCCCGTTCACCGCGCCCTCACCGCGCCGCCGGCGAGATCGGGCGCTCGGCGCCTCCCGAGGCGCCGTACCGGAACAGCTCGTGACGTACGACCTCGCGACCCTCGCGGCCGCGGACGACCTGCCGCACCGCGATCGCCAGGCCGTGGTAGACGGGCAGCTCGAGCGAGGCCCAGCTGACGACCGTCCGACCGTGGCGGTCCCGCTCCTCGGTGCGGGCGCAGGGCCAGCTCCGCTCGGCCGCCTCGACCTGCTCGAGCGGCGCGCCCGGGGGGACGGCGGGCGGCGCGCCGCGGCGGAAGAAGGTCGGATAGGCGGGGCCAGTCGCCAGCCGGGGTGGCTCCGCCTCGAGGCCCTGCACGTGGATCGTCACCGTGTCGGCCTCGACCGCGGCGATCCAGCGGAAGGTGTAGCGCACCTCGGGCGGCTCGCCGGCGCGCGTCTCCCGCAAGACCACCCACTGACCGATCCGGGGCTCGACGGGCTCGGGCGCCGGAGCGGCGTTCACCGGCGCCTCGTCGGCCGCCGGCGCGCGAGCGCTCTCTTCGCCAAGCAAGGCCCGCACCCGCTCGATCAGCGCTTGCTCGGCGGGCGTCCGCTTCCCCTCGCGGGTCGCCTCCAGCCGGGCCAGCACGCTCCGCAGCGCCGCCTCTCGCTCGGCGGCGGGGAGCGAGGAGGCGCGCGCCACCTCGCGCGCGGCCTCGACCAGCGCCACCCCGTCGCTGGCGCCGGGGAGCGCCTGCTCGGTGAGGTGCCGTCCGGCGGCCACTCCCAGCACGTACAGCCCCAGCGCGAACAGCAGCAGCCCCAGCGCGCACCCGGCGCAGGTGCGCGCGTCGCGGCGCGGTGCGGAGGCGGCTCCAGGGTCGGCGGCGTCGGCCATGAGGTGACTCTACCCGCGAAGCCGGCGTCTCGTCGGACCCGCTCGCTATCCTCGCTGACCAGGAGGACGAGCTGCATGTCGGCGCACCGGCCCCTTGCTCCCGACCAGCACGACGATCGGGGCGCGAGCGACGCGGAGCAGGCGTACCAAGAGCTGGTGAGGCTCCTGGTCGACGACCCCAACCCCTGCCAGCGCGAGCGTATGGAGCAGGTGCTCACCCGCTGCGGCCGGCGGTGGAGCGACCTGCACGCCGACGTCGAGGCGGCGCGCGAGCGCAAGCGGCTGGCGCTGGTGTCCGCCACGATCCCCGAGCTCGAGGTGCGCTGCGCGATCGCCGACGAGGGCTTTCGCCTGATCCAGGAGGCGGCCGAGCGCGCCCGCGCCGAGGCCGACGCGCGCGAGTCGAAGGCCCAGCGCATGTTCAAGGAGCTCATGCTGCGCCTCGAGGGCGCCCGCACCGCGCGGCGGCGTCTCAAGCAGCTCCTCCCGCGCCACCTGGTGGCGGACTGGGAAGAAGCAGAGGAGCGGGCCCGCCACGCCCGCGAACGATTCGAGGGTGCCCGCCGCGCCGGCCGCAACACCGAGCACCTGGAGGCCGACCTGCACACCGCGACCGCTGCCCTGGAGCGCGCTCAGTCGGCGGCGCTCAGCTGGTAGCGGCGGGCGACTCCGGCTCGGCCGGAGGGGCGAGGTCGCGGCGCACCTCTGCCGGCGCGTGGCGGAAGAACGGCAGCTCGAGCGGCTCGATCCCCGCCTCGCGCAGCAGTCGCCCGGCGGCCGGCGCGTCGCTCCGCTCGATCCACTGCCGCGGCGTGCGGAAAGTCCGGAAGCTCGACCGATCGAACCGCTGCCAGCTCAGCCCCTCATGGGCGATCCAGATCGCCAGCGCCAGCGCCGGGTCGCGCTGCAGCGGAGGGGCCTCGCCCCGGCAGAGGACGCGGGCCAGCCGAGCGAGCGCCGAGTCGGGCGCGACCCGCCGCAGCGCATAGGTCTCGCCGCCGCTCGGACCCTGCCGAGCGAAGGCGGCGCAGGCGACCGGCACCACCGCTCGGCCTATAGCCTGCCCGGGCGCCAGCGCGATCACCGGCGCCCGCAACAGCAGGAGGTCCTGCGGCAGAGACCCGTCGCGGCGCTCGCGGGTGCAGCGGGCCCACACCCCGGGCGCGAAGGCGACGACCAGCGGACCCTCCACGCCCTGGGGCCGGCGGACCGTCAGGCTCAGACCCTCGGCCCGCGAGCGGAAGGTGGCGCTCACCGCCACCCGCATGTCGCTCCACGAGACGAGGCGGGCGTCCGCCTCGATCCGGCGCTCGGCGTCAGCGAGATCGCCGCGGGCATACGCGTCCCGGAGCGGCTGGGCCAGCGCGGCCGCCTCCTCAGCGTGGGCGGCCGGCGACGCCAGCAGGGTCAGGGCGAGCATGGCCGGGGCGACCAGCGCCCTCGGAGCGGCCAGCAGACGGATCGAGCGCATGAGCACCTCCTCCCCGGTCCTTGCACCGTAGCGGCGGTCTCCCGATCCGACCAGGTCGTCGCCCGATCGTTCACTCCGAAACGGCCTCCGCTCCACTAGACTGGCCGCCCCCATGACGTTCAGCCCGCTCCTTCGGCTCAACCTGTTCGTCCTGCTGGGCGCGCTCCTGCTGTTCGGCATGGAGCCGCTGGTGGGTCGCCTCCTGCTCCCCTCGTTCGGCGGGAGCTTCCACGTGTGGGCCACCTGCCTCATGGTGTTCCAGGGCGCTCTGTTCCTGGGCTATCTGTACTGCCACCTCCTCGGCAAGCGCCTCGGTCGCTGGCACCTCGTGCTGTGCCTGCTGCCCCTGGCCTTCCTGCCGATCGGCCGCGGTCTGTGGGGCGCGGAGCCCGACCCGTCGACGCCGCTGGGCTCGATCCTCGCGGTCCTTGGCGTCTCGATCGTGATCCCGTTCACGGTCGTCGCCACCACCGGGGTCATGGCGCAGCAGTGGCTCGCCGAGTCGGCCCTGCCCGAGCGCAAGGACCCGTACCGCCTGTTCGCGGCCAGCAACGGCGGCTCCCTGCTGGCGCTCCTCGGCTACCCGCTGGTGATCGAGCCCTTCCTGGGCCTCCATACCCAGCGCTGGGTGTGGAGCGGGCTCTACCTCCTGTACCTCGGCCTGGCGGTCGCCGCCGCCCGCCTGCCGCAGCGGACCGGCGAGGAGGCGCCCGAGCCCACTCCCGAGGCGTCCCCCGACGCCGAGGCCGGCGTCCCTCACGACCGCCCCCTCCGGGCGGCCGACGTTGTCACCTGGGGCCTCCTCAGCGCCGCGCCCTCGGCCTGCCTCATGGCGGTCACCAACGTGATCGCCATGGACGTGGGCTCGGTGCCCCTGGTGTGGGTGGTGCCCTTGTGCCTGTATCTGCTCACCTTCATCCTGGTGTTCGGTCCCCGGCACATCGAGCCCTGGCCGGTGCGCCGCTACTGGCCGGAGCTGGCGGCGGTAGGCCTCCTCCTGTGGGCCACCGAGCACTACCTCAC
>JAWLGW010000874.1:0-3548 GCA_041690735.1 Planctomycetota bacterium | reverse complement strand
GCCTGGGCGTCGACATGTCCGAGTTCCTGGTCAAGCGCGGCGCCGAGTTCCACGACGAGGCGAGCGCACGCACGGCGAGCTTCCGCTTCGCCGACGCCCTGGACGGCGCGCCCTGGGAGGACCCCACCACCTGGCAGGTCGAGCGCGCTCGCCTCGACGTCCTCCTGCTCGAGCGGGCCCGCGCCGCCGGCGCCGAGGTGCGCGAGGACGCGACGGTGCGGGACGTCGACCTCGCGGCCCCCGACGCGGTGGCCGTGAGCCTCGCCTCCGGAGAGCGGCTGACCGCGCGGTACCTGATCGACGCCACCGGTCAGCAGGCGTTCCTGGCCCGGCGCCACCGCACCATCGCCCCCTACCACGGCTTCGGCCGGGCGGCGGTGTTCTGCCACGTCACCGACCTCGGCGCCGAGGCCCGGGCCGCCTTGGAGGCCACGGGCAACATCAAGGTCCTGCTGATCCCCGACGGGTGGGCCTGGCTGATCCCCCTGGGCCAGGGCCGGCTCAGCGTCGGCTTCGTGAAGGCCCGCGGCAAGGTGAGCGAGGCCACCCTCGAGGAGGGCTTCGCCGCCTCGCCCCTCCTCACCCGGCTGACGGCTGGCTGCCCGCGCAGCGCGCCCCGTCGGATCGGGGACTTCAGCTACCTCAACCTGCGCTCGGCGGGCCCCCGCTGGGCCTGCGTGGGCGACGCGGCCTGCTTCCTGGACCCGGTGTTCTCCTCGGGCGTCTCGCTGGCTTTGGCGGGCGGCGCCACCCTGGCGGACCTCCTCCTGCCGGCGCTGGCGGAGGGGCGTGAGGCCGAGGGGGACCTGGCGGCGCCCCTCAGCGCCCAAATGGAGCGGGCCTACCTCACCTTCGCCGCGTTCATCCACCGCTTCTACACCACCCGCCTGGTGCAGAACGTGTTCTTCAGCGAGCGCCCCGACCCGGACCTGTACCGGCGGATCGTCAGCGTCCTGGCAGGGGACGTGTGGCGCGAGGACAACCAGTTCCAGGAGACGCTGCTGGCCGCGGCCCGCGGCGGCCGCCGGCCCCTCGATTGGCCACCGCGTGGGTGAGGCGCCGGGAGGGCTGTCGTGTGCGAGCTGCTGCCCGCCCCGGAGCGAGCGCCCCCGATCGTGACCTGCCGCTTCGTAAGCTTGTCCCACCGGCGCGTTTGACCTAACTTGAAGCCAGCCCTGCGGGGGGCCGTCCCCCACGTATGGCGTGAGGGGCGAACGGGTGCAGGGCTCCACGGACACCCTCATCGGGCAGCGGATCGGCAAGTTCCGCATCGAGTCCAGGCTCGGTGAGGGGGGCATGGGCGCGGTGTACCGCGCCGTCGACACCACCCTCGACCGCACCGTCGCCCTCAAGGTGATCCGGCCCGACCTGGCCCAGACCAAGGACTTCGTGGCCCGCTTCCGCCGCGAGGCCAAGGCGGCGGCGCGGTTCCGTCATCCCGGGGCGATCGAGATCTACGAATACAGCGACGGCAGCAGCACCGACGGGCTGCTCACCATGGCGTTCGAGCTCGTGCAGGGGCGCGAGCTGTACGCCTGGATCCGCGAGAGCGGCGCCCTCTCGGCGGGAGAGACGGTCCACGTGCTGGGGCAGGTGCTGCAGGCGCTGGCGGTGGCGCACCGGGCCGGGATCGTGCACCGCGACCTCAAGCCCCAGAACATCATGGTCGAGGACGGGCCCGAGCTGCGCGCCAAGATCCTCGACTTCGGCATCGCCAAGCTGAAGGACGCGGGGGAGGGCGGGCAGTCGGTCGCGCTGACCCTGGCCGGGCAGGTCATGGGGACCGTGGCCTACATGTCTCCCGAGCAAGCGTCCGGCGCGGCGGTCGACGCGCGCACCGACCTGTACGCCCTGGGCGTGATCCTGTACCAGTGCCTGACCGGGCGGCTGCCGTTCGGCGGCAAGACGGCGCTGGAGCTCCTCGACGCGCACCGCACCGCGGCGGTGCCGTCGCTCGGTCGGGCCGACCTGTCCCCCTTCGACCCGGTGATCGCCAGGGCCATGGCGAAGAAGCCCGCCGAGCGGTTCGCCGACGCCGACGCCTTCCGGACCGCGCTGGAGGAGGCCCTGGCCGCGACCGATCACCCGCAGGTGGGCGCGGTGCGGCGGGGGAGCGGGCGCCTGGGGCCGGCAGACAGGTCGGCCCTCCCCGAGGCGTTGGCCAAGACCAACCTGACCGACGCCCCCGCGGCTTCGTCGTCTCCGCCGCCGCCGCCGCCGCCGCCGCCGCCCGACTCGCGCCTGGCGCACAGCGCCGTGTCGGAGGCGGGGCTCCACGCCACCCCGGCGGCGGCCAGCCCCCCGCCGCCGGTCAACGCCTCCGAGATGCCCACGGCCATGGAGCCGATGGTCGGCGCCGGCGACACCGACCGGTTCTTCGCCAACCTCGCCGGCCGGACCATCGGCAAGTACGAGGTCGAGGAGCTGCTGGGCAGCGGCGGCATGGGCGCCGTATTCCGGGCCCGCGACAGGCTGCTGGGGCGGCTGGTGGCGATCAAGGTGGTCCACCCGACCCTGGCTCACCGGCCCGACGTGCGGCAGCGCTTCTTGCGCGAAGCCCGCGCCGCGCTGGAGTTCGTCCACCCCAACGCGGTGGCGACGCGCGCCTGCGAGGAGGCCGAGGACGGGCTCCTGTACATGGTGCAGGACTACTCGCCGGGCCGCAGCCTGCGGGCGATCCTCAAGGAGACGCCGCGGCTGGGCGTCGAGCGCTCGGTGGGGATCGTGCGGCAGGTGCTGCTCGCCCTCTCGGAGGCGCACCGCAAGCAGATCGTCCACCGCGACCTCAAGCCCGAGAACATGCTGGTGGAGGTGGACGAGCACGGCGACGACGCGGTGCGGGTGTGCGACTTCGGCCTGGCGAAGATGCTCGACCCCAACGCCACCTCGGGCGGCGAGAGCCTGACCACCGCCGGGCAGGCCCTGGGGACGCCGCACTACATGGCCCCCGAGCAGGTCGAGGGCGGCGCCCTCGACGGGCGGGCGGACGTGTACGCCCTGGGGTGCGTGCTGTACGAGCTCCTCACCGGCAGCAAGCCGTTCGTGGCCGACTCGATCCGCCAGGTCGTGCTGATGCACATGGCGAAGCCGCCCCAGCCCCCCCGTGAGCGAGCGCCCGACGCCGGGATCCCGCCCGAGCTGGAGCGGCTGGTGCTGAAGGCGCTCAACAAGGAGCCCGAGGACCGCCCCACCGCCGAGGCGATGCTCGACGCGGTGGACGCCCTGGGGCTGGCGCTGCCGGGGGTGCGGGCCTCGACCGCCGGGCTGCGCGCCCAGGGGCGCGGCTCGTCGGGGCGGATCCCCGCTCGCGCGGTCACGGAGTACGACGCCGAGACCAAGCCGCCCAGCGGGGTGGGCCTGCCGCCGCGCTCGCCGGCGCCCCTGCTGGCCGGAGGGGCCGCGGTGCTGCTGCTCCTGCTCGGCGGCGGCCTGGCGGCCCTGCGGCCCGACCTGGTGGGGCTGGCGAGCGTGGAGGAGCAGCCGACGCCGCCTCGCCCCGCGGCGGTGCCGGTGCAGCCAGTTCAGGACGGCGGCGGCGAGAGCGAGGC
>JAWLGW010000873.1:0-3551 GCA_041690735.1 Planctomycetota bacterium | reverse complement strand
GGGTCGCGCGGCTGGGCGACCGAGACGGCGCGGACGCGGCGCTGGCCCGGTTCGTCGACGAGGCCCTCGACGTGCTCCTCCTGGATGAAGGAGGCGGCACCCTCGCCACGCCGGCCGCGGCGGCCGTGAGGCTACGGAGCGCACTCGGCTCCCCCGGGGGCGCGTGACGGACTTCGGGCGCGCCGCCGACCTGCCGGTGCAGGCGCGCTACCGCGCCACGCCGGCAGGCGCGCTCCTGTCGCTGGACGGGCTCGACCTGCCGGCGCCGGATCGGTGGGAGGGGCTGGTGTTCGCGCCCGACCGGCCCGCGGCGGCCGCCGCCTGGGCGGCGCCCCTGCAGCCGGGCGAGCGGCGACGCCTCGAGCACCGCCTGGACCTCGGCGAGCGCCTCCTGTGGGTCGTCGATCACGCCCGTCACGCGGACGGCGCGCGACGCGGCGTGCTGGTCGACCACAGCGACGCGCGGCGTCGCGCGGCTCGCGACGAGCGCCAGCACCTGTGCGCCGCGCTGGCGCGGCTGGCGGGGGGGCTAGCCCACGAGGTGAACAACCCCCTGTCGGGGGTCCTCAATTACTTGCAGCTCGCCGAGCGTCTGGCCCCCGAGGGGGACCCCCGGCTGCGCGAGGCGCTGGCGGGCGCGCTCAGCGAGGGGCGGCGCGTGCTGGCGCTCACCCGCACGCTGGCCCAGGTCGCCGCCCGGGGCGAGGGAGGCGGCGCGCACGCCCTCCCCGTCCACGACCTGGCCCGAGCCTGCGTCGCCTTCGTCCGCCGCGAGCTGCGCGAGGCGTTCGTGGCGATCGAGGTGGAGGTGCCCGAGCAGCTGCCGCCCGTGAAGGGCCTCGGCACGGCCCTCCCCCTGGCGGTCATGGCCGGGCTGGAGAACGCGCTGGACGCCCTGCGCGAGCGGTTCCCCGCCCCGGCGCCGGGCAAACGGGTCAGCCTGCGCGCCGCGGTCGACGGCGACGACGTGCTGCTCGAGGTGGAGGACGGCGGCGGCGGCGCTCCCCCCGAGGTGCTGGCGCGGGCCTTCGAGCCCTTCTACGGCACGCGCCCCGCTCGGCTGGGGCTCGGGCTCACGATGGCGCGCGAGGCGCTGCGCGAGCTGGGGGGCGAGGCCACCCTCGCGAGCAGAGCGGACGGGGCGCTGCTCACCCTCCGCCTCCCGATCGCCTGAGGCATGAGCCCCTGGACCCTGGCGGCCGGGCGTCGGGGCGACGTCCTGGCGCTGACCCTGAGCGGCCGTCTGGAGGCGAGCGATCGCTCGGCGCTGGAGGCGACCTGCGCCGGGCTCTCCGTCGAGTCGCACGCCGCCGTCGAGGTCCAGCTCGCCGACCTCGAGCCCCCGAGCGGCGGCGGCTTGGCGGTCCTGGTCGACGCCCTGCGCGCCCTCGCCGGGCGAGTCGAGCGAGTGGAGCTCCACGACGCGCCCCAAATGCTGGCCCACACCCTCTACAAGACCGGGCTCCTGCGGGGCGGCCGGCTGCACCTGATCTCGAGCGCCGACCCCGAGCAGCCCTACCCGGGCTGAACGAGGGCGCGCGACTCTGCGACGTCTCTCTCTCGTGCCCGTGCCCGGCGCGCTTCGGGCACGGAGGCAGGAGGCGATTCAGAACACCCCCGGCACCAGCCGCTTCTTGCCGGCCATGGCCGCCCGCCAGGCGGGGAGCTGCTGCAGGGCCGCCTCCTCGGTGCGGATGCGTCGGACGAGCACCACGGCGTTGAGGGCGCTCAGCGCCAGCGCGGACATCCAGGCCGTGTGCAGCAGCGGGATCGAAGCCAGCTCCAGCACCACCACCAGGTAGTTGGGGTGGCGGATCCAGGCGTAGGGCCCGCTCGTCACCACCGCCCCCTCCTCGGGCACCACCACCCGCACGTTCCAGGCCCGCCCCAGGCTGCGCAGGGTCCACACGCGTAGAGCGGTGGCGCCCACCAGCACGCCGGCGGCCGCGGCGGCGAGCGCGGGGACGAAGGGGCGCTCGAGGGCGATCACCTCCAGGGGCGGCGCGACCAGCAGCCCCACGTGGACAGCCACCATGAACGGGAACAGACCCGGCTCGGCCACCAGCGCCTCGCCTCGCGCGCGCAGACGGCGCGCCGACACGACCAGCTCGCCGAGGCGCTGCAGAGCGACCAGCGCGATCACCGCCAGGAACACCAGCTCGCTCGTCCGCACGACCGCTCCCGGACCACCCCCACCTGGGGCACCGCCCCTTTAGCATCGCCCCCGGCCGCGAAGGCCACCACCCTCTGCACGGGAGCGGACCATGCACGTCGCGATCACGGGCGCCTCTTCAGGGATCGGCGCGGGGCTGGCCCGCCAGTTCGCCGCCGAGGGCGCCAAGCTCACGCTGGTCGCCCGGCGCGAGGCGCTGCTGCGCGAGCTCGCGGGGGAGCTGGCGGTCGAGGCGCACGTGGCCGCCGCGGATCTGGGGGACCCGACCGCGGCCACCGGCTGGCTCGAGGCGGCCGAGGCGGCCCTGGGTCCGATCGACGTGCTGATCAACAACGCCGGCCGGCAGATCGTGGGCCCGACCGCGCAGGTCGACCCCGAGGACGGCGAGCGGCTGCTGCGCCTCAACCTGCACACCCCGCTGCGGCTGATCCGCGCCGTCCTCCCGGCCATGCAGGGCCGCCGCGCCGGGAGCATCGTCAACGTCGCCTCCATGGCCGCCCTGGCCCCCACGGCGGGCATGACCTACTACAACGCGTCGAAGGGCGGCCTGGCCGCCGCCTCGGAGGCCCTGCGCAGCGAGCTGCGCGGCAGCGGCGTCAACGTGCTGACCGTCTACCCGGGGATCATCTCCGAGACCGACATGGGGGCCTACGGCCTGTCGCGCTACCAGCCCAGCACGCTGCTGGGCCTGCAGCCGCACGGCAGCTGCGAGGCGCTCGCCTACCTGGTGGCGCGGGCGGTCGAGCGTCGCTCGCCCCGGGTGATCTACCCGCGCGTGAACGCCATGGCGCGGTGGTTCCCCACCACCACCCGGTTCCTGCTCGACCGCTTCACGCCGCCCCTGCGGGAGGGGTGAGCGCCCAGGCGACGAGCGCCTCACGCACCGCCTCCTGGATCGGCGCGCGGAAGTTCCTCGCCTCGGAGGGCGGCGCGTCGCCGCTGGGCGGCGGGACCGGCGGCTCGTCGAGCGCCTCGCTGGCGAGGCGCAGCACCTGCGCCAGGTTGTCGACGTAGGAGCCCATGTTGAGGCTGGCCGCGGTGTACGCGGCCCCCGCCGCGGCTCGGGCCGCCAGGGCGGCGAGGTCGCGCCCCCCGGGAGCGCTCGAGGCCGCGAGGGCTGCCGCGTCCGCTGCCGTGACGCAGGTCTCGACGTCGTTCACCGCCCCCTCCAGCCAGGCCTCCGCCATGGCCAGCGCCGCCCGGGCCTCGCCCGCAGCTGGCCCCGCCAGCGTCCCCTCCACCCGCCGCCCGGCGGCGATCGCCGCCCGGATCACGGCCTCGGGGCCCCAGGTGCCCAGCTCCGCGCACCACGCGCGCACGTACAGCCGCTCCGCGTGCACCCGCCGCCGGTTGGGCGGCTCGCCGGCGCACCGGGGCC
>JAWLGW010000872.1:0-3555 GCA_041690735.1 Planctomycetota bacterium | reverse complement strand
CTCGCCCAGGGCGAGGCGGGCCCGCCCCAGGATCGTGCGCACCTGCGCGGCCTCCTCGCCCTCGCTCAGGCCCACGATCTGGGTGAGGCCCGGCTCGCAGAAGCCGATCGCGTCCTGATAGCGCCCGGTCTCGAGGTAGATCGAGGCGGTGGCGGCGAACAGCGAGGCCGCCTCCCGCTCCAGGCCGTCCTGCCCGTAGGCGGCGAAGGCGCCCTGCGAGAGGGCGTCGAGGGCGCCGTCGAAGTCGCCCTGCCGCTCGAGCACCTCGCCCAGGCGGCGGGTGGCGCGCACCCGCTCCTGCGGCGTCAGGGCGCTGGCCAGCTCGGGGCTCAGCAGCCGCCGGTAGGCGGCGGCCGCCTGGTCGTAGTCGCCGCTCAGCGCCAGGAGGTCGGCGGTCCGCTGCAAGAGGTCGCGCCACCGGGCGGAGCCCGCCGGCAGCAGGGCCAGCGCGCCGGTGTAGAAGCCGATCGCCTTGTGGTTGGCGTGCACGGCCCGGGCCTCGTCGCCCGCGCGCACCCCGTAAGCCAGCGCCTTGGCGCGGTCGCCGGCGGCGTCGAAGTGGCGCACCAGCTCCCCCGCCTCCACGGTGCCGGGGGCCAGCTCCGCGCGCCGCTCGAGGTGATCGCCGCTGCGCTGGTGGAGCTCCGCCCGCCGCGCCGGGTCCATGTCGCGGTAGGCGGCGTCGCGCGCCAGCTCGTGCACGAAGTCGTAGCGGCGCGCGTCGCTGCGCAGCTCCGCGAACAGCACCTGCCGGCGCTCGAGGGCGGTGAGCCGCGGCACCAGGTCGCGCGCGTCGCGCGCCATGAGGGCGGCCAGCTCGTGGACCGTCGCGCCGCGGCCCAGCACCGCCAGCACCTCCAGGGGCTCGCGCTCCTCCTCGGTGGTGCGGCGCACCCGGGCCAGCAGCACCTCGGCCACCGACTCGGGCAGGGGGTGCGCGTCGGCGCGCTCCCAGTCGATCTCCCACCGGCCGTCGCGGCGGACCAGGGCGCCGCCCTCGACCAGGGTCCGCATGACCTCGACCACGAAGTAGGGGTTGCCCTTGCTCTCGGCGAACAGCCGGCGCGCCAGCTGGCGCGGGTCGGAGCCCGCCCCCAGCATCGACTCCAGCAGGGCGAACACCTCGTCCTCGCTGAGCGGCTCGAGGGGCACCGTCTCGGTCACGGCCTCGGCCGCCAGCTCGGCCAGCTTCTCCCCTTGCGGCCCGCTCTCCGCCTCGGTGGCGCGGTAGGTGCCGATCACCATCAGGCGCAGCGGGGGCAGCTCGGCGCCGCTCCTCCGCGACAGGGCGCGGGCCGACTCGATCAGGCCGAGGTTGCGGCACAGGTAGCGCAGCAGCTCGAGGGTCTCGAGGTCGGCCTGCTCGAGGTCGTGCAGGAACACTACCAGGGGTCGGCCGCGCCCGTAACCGATCAGGAACTGCGCCAGGGCGTCGAGCAGGCGCAGCTCCTCCTCGGCGGGGCCGAGCTGCGCCCGGTGGGCGACCGGCAGGAACGAGGCGTCGAGCTCGGGGATCAGGCGCACCAGCTCGGCGCCGTAGCGCTGCAGCAGCCGGCGGCGCAGGGGGTCGCGCTGGCGCGGCTCGAGCTCCTCGTCCGCGTCGGCCTCGGGGCGGGCGCCGTCCCACAGGCCCAGCAGGTCTCGGAACACGTCCACGAAGGCGGCGTACGCGCCGCGGCGCTGGCCGGCGTGCCCCTCGACCACCGCGACCCGCCGCAGCTGCGCGTAGGTCTTGACCTCGCGCAGCAGCCGCGACTTGCCCACGCCTCGCTCCCCCGAGACCAGGAACACGTGGCGCAGCGGCCCGTCCGGGGGGGCGTCCGGCGCCTCCGCGCAGGGCGCGTGGTCATCGTCGAGCGGGTCGAGCAGGGCCGCGCCCGACTCGGAGGTGTCCGTCCGGAAGGGCAGGGCGGCGGCGCCGTCCGAGCCGGCGTCGGGCGGTCCCTTCCAGCCGAGCCCGCTCTGCTCCTCGGAGCTGACGTCGAGGACGAAGCCGCCCGAGGAGGTGAAGGCGCCGCTCGAGCCGCCGGGGCGCCCCTTCCCGCGCAGCACCGCGGCCAGCGGATCGTCCTTGGGGGCGCCCTGGGCGAAGATCCGGTCGAAGGCGCCGGTGAGCGCGCCCAGCTCTCGGTGGCGACCGGCGAACCCGCCCGAGAACACGAAGTTGAGCGTGGTCTCCCGGGGCTCGGCCGCGTAGTCGTGGCCGTACAGCTTGCCCAGGGCCCGGATCACCTCGTTGCCGTCCTGGAAGCGGGCGCCGGGGTCCTTGGCCAGCAGCCGCAGGATCAGCAGGCGCAGCCCGTCCGAGAGCGCCGGGTTGAGGGCCTGCGGGTCGGGGGGGTCGTCGCTCACCAGGCGCCGGACCACGTCGAGGTTGGTCTCGCCCAGGAACGGCAGCCGGCCCGTGACGCACTGGAAGATCGACACCCCCAGCGAGTACAGATCGGCCCGGTGGTCGACCGGCAGGTGGCGCGCGACCTCGGGCGCGAGGTAGGAGACCGTCCCCTTGATCACCCCCAGCGCCTCGTCGACGCGCTCGGCGGCGAGGCCGAAGTCGATCAGCTTGACCAGCGGCTCGCCTGCCGGGCCCCGCGTGACCAGGATGTTGGTCGGCTTGACGTCGTAGTGGACGATGTCGCGCGAGTGGACGTATTCCAGGCCGCGGCACACCTGCGCCAGCAGGTCGGCCAGGGCGGTCTCGGTCAGCCCCTCGCTCACCTCCCCCAGGTCGCGGCCGTCTATGAACTCGGAGGTGAAGAAGACGTCGGCCGTCCCCTCGATCACGCCGAAGTCGTACACCTGCGCCACGTTGGGGTGGCCGAGGCGCGACAGGGTCAGGAACTCGTGCTGGAAGTGGGCCAGGTCCTCCACCCGGCGAGCGGCCGGCGGGAAGCTCTTGAGGGCGACCTCCCGTCCCTCCTGGCGGTCGTGCACCAGGTAGACCGCGCCCATGCCCCCCTGCCCCAGGGGGCGGAGCACCTCGTAGCGGTCGTTGAGGACGTCGCCGGCGGCCCTGCGGGGCTCGGACATGGAGCGCGGACCCCTCGCGCCGACAGCTTAGGCGGTGGAGCCGCGGCGGACCAGGGCAGCCGGGCGGTCCAGAGCAGCTCGCCCGTCCTCGGATCCGAGCAGCGATCGCCTCGCGGAGTCACTCCCCGTTCTCGTTCTCTGTTCCGTGTTGATACTCCGTGCTCGGCCCTCGCGCCGATTGGCGTACGTTCTCGCGACAGCCTGCGGGGGGCGAAGCCCCTCCAGCGGCCCACACTGGTTCGGCGCAAGCGGGTTGGTTAAGGTCGGGCTGACTCAAGTCCCCTTCTCATCGCGCGGGCTGCGGGCCCGTGGGGAGAACGATGTCGCAAGACCCGCTCATCGGCCAGGTGCTCGGCGGAGCCCGGATCCAGCAGCGCGTCTCCAAGGGGCTCCTGGCCCACGTCTACCGGGGCCATTACGAGCGGCTCGGGATCCCGGTCGCGGTCACGGTGCTGTCGCCCACGGCCATGGCCCAGGGCATGACCCGCGAGCGGTTCATGCGCGAGGGGCGGGCGCTGGCGCAGC
>JAWLGW010000871.1:0-3555 GCA_041690735.1 Planctomycetota bacterium | reverse complement strand
TGAAGAACGCCATCTTCCTGGCCGAGGGGCCCAAGATCCTGGGCGTGGAGGAGGTGAACCGGGCCCGCTACCGCTACAAGTACGGCCGCTTCTTCAGCGCGATCCCCACCCAGCGGGTGGTCAACTTCTCGCAGGTCACCGGCACCCGGATCGTGAAGGGCCGGCGCGTGTTCGTGGACGGGGTCGGAGGCCGCCACGTCGACGACCTTCGCTTCCCGACCGCCGCCGAGGCCCAGCGGTTCTGCGCCCTGATCGCCCTGTTCCGCGACCCCGCCTTCCAGGAGCGGGCCGCCCAGGAAGAGGGGGAGCAAGCCGCCGCCGCCCGCGCGGCCCTGCAGCCCGAGCCCGAGCCCGCCGCGACGCCCACCGCCAAGCGCGCCCCCTGCCCGATCTGCCAGGAGCCCCGGGGCGACGTGTCGCCGTGCCCCCACTGCGGGCTGGATTGAGGGACGGCCGAGAAGCTGCAGGAGCTATGGCATCGAAGTGCGGACCCCAAACTGTAGAGAGTGCGCACCTTCGCTCAGTGAGTGCAGCTAAGAATCCTCGGCGATCTCAGGCGCTCTCGCCGCGCCCAGGGCCCTGCTTGGCGGTCGCCTACGCGAGCTCGTGCGCGACCTCCCCCGGCAGCCCAAACAGCCCCTGCACCAGCTGATCGGCGATCTCGCTGGGGCGCTCGTCGCCGTTGATCACGGCGCGCGCCACGTGGTTGGCGAGCTCGCGGATGTTCCCGGGCCAGTCGTGCCACCGGAGCATGGTGATCAGCTTGTCGTCCACGGCCCGGGCGGCCTCGGCGGCGCCGGCGCGGTGGAGGAGCGCCTCCACCAGGCGGGGCAGGTCCTCGAACCGCTCGCGCAGGGGAGCGACGCGGCGGGTGGGATAGGTGACCAGGGGCTCGAGGAGCGGCTCGGCCGTGGCGCCGACCACCAGGCGCGCGTCCTGCCGGGCGCAGGCGTCGAGGACCAGGCCCAGCCACCGGCCGGCGTCGCGGGGGTCGGCGTAGGAGACGTACAGGGTGCCGCCGGCAGGCGTGTGCTCGGCGAGCTCTCCCGCCAGGCGCGCGGTGCCCTGGGGGGCGTAGGCCTCGTGGAACCCGCGCCGGCCGCTCAAGCGGTGCAGCGTGCGCGCGGCCAGGGCCCGCCCGACGCCCGGCTCGCCCCACAGCACGACCGGGCCGCTGGCGCGGGCTTGCTCGTACACGAAGGCGCGCAGCTGTCGCGCCGCCGGCGAGCCGCCCACCAGGTCGCGAGCGACCGGGAACCAGGCGTCGAGCCGCGCGTCGGCGCCCGCGAGGCCGGCGCCCCCCAGCCGCTCGAGGCCCGGCGCCAGCGCGAGGCGCTCCCCGGCGGGGGCCGCGTCGAGGAGCGCGCTCAGGCCCGCCTCCGCTAGGGCCCGGCTGGGGCCGGCGCCCGTCAGCCACACGTCGGCGAGGGCGGCCAGGGCTTCGGCGGTGCGCCCCGAGCGCCTCAGCAGGTGCGCGGTGCGCAGCGGGTCGCCGTCGCGGCGGCTCTCGCGGAGCTCGCGGTCCAAGGCGCTACTGCTCCCGCTCGGGCGCGGGGTCGCCCCACTCCGCCTCCTCGATCGCGGTGATCGCCTGGGCGGCCGCGGCGCGCACCTGCTGCACGGCGTCGCGCTGGGCGTGGCGGAGGGCGGGCAGCGCGCTGCGCGCGGCGAACCCCACCTGGCCCAGCGCGCGGGCAGCCGTCTCGCGGATCTCGCGGCTGGGGTCGGTGAGCGCCTGGGTCAGGCTCGGCACGGCGTCCGCTGCGGTCACGCCCAGCGCCGCCAGCGCCGAGACGGCGCGCCACCGGAGCATGGCGTCCTCGTGGCGCAGGCAGCGGCTGAGGGCGGGCACCGCCGGCTTGGCGGTGGGGCCCAGGGCGCCCAACGCCAGCGCCGCCGCCTCGCGGATCGACCAGGTCTCGCTGTCGAGCGCCGCCACCAGGGGCTTCACGGCGGCGCGCGCGGCCGGACCGATCCGCCCCAGCGCCTCGGCGGCCGGAGGGAAGGTGCGGGGGTCGCCCGCCTCCAGCACGTCCACCAGGATCGGGACGGCGGGCGCGGCGCCCGGTCCGATCGCGCCCAGGGCGGCCACGGCCTCGGCCGCGGCGACGCCCCGGCGGTGGGCGTCGATCAAGGCCCTCACCGCGGGCGCGGCCGCGGGCCCGAGGGCGGCGAGCGCCGCGGCGGCGGCCGCCACCACTCGCCGCTCGTCGTCCACCAGCGTCCCCGCCAGCGCCTCCACCGCCGGGCTGGCCGCGGCGCCCAGGCCGCCCAGGGCCTCGGCGGCCCGACGGCGCACGCTGGCGTCGCGATCGGACAGGGCTGCGACCAGGGGCGCCACCTGCGCCGGGGCGCCCTGGGGATCGCCAGCGGCGATCGCTCCCAGGGAGAGCGCGGCAGCCGCTCGCACCATCGGCTCGGGGTCCTCCCTCAGCAGCAGGCGGAGCCTGCCGAGGGTGCCGGCTGCCGCCGGACCCAGCTGCCCGAGGGCCTCCACGGCGCCGCGCCGGACGTCCGCGTCCTCGTGCCCCAGGAACTCGGCCCACACCGAGACGCGGGCCGCCCGGTCGTCGGCGCGGCCCTCGTCCCGGCGCTCGTCCTGCGCGGACGCGGGCGCGACGGCGAGGAGGAACGCCAGCAGCAAGGGGAGGCGGGGCGACGCGTGGGGCATGACCTCTTCAGCATAACGAGCGGCGCGGCGGCGCAGGAGGGGTCCTGACAGCGCGCGGGGACCGCTCGCGTTAACGTGGAGGACATGAGCGACCGGCGGCTGCGGGAGCTGGAGCGGACGGCGAGCCAGGGCGACCTGGGAGCGCGCGCCCGCTGGCTGACCGAGCAGCTCCGGCGGGGCGCGCTCAGCCCCGACCGCCTCGAGCTGGCGGCCTACCTGGGAGACCCGGCGGCGGGCGCGGTCCTGGAGCGGCCGCCGCAGGCGCCGGCGAGGCTCGTCGAGTGGGCGCTCGGGCTGGGGCGCTACGGTCAGGAGTGGGTGGTCCGGGCGCTCATCGAGGGCGCGCGCCACACCCTGCCCCAGCTCGCCCAGTGGTTCCCCGACGAGCACCGGCCGGCGCGGGCCCTGGATGTCGCCGAGGCCTGCCTGGGCGACCCCACCCTGGAGAGCGCCGTCGCGGCGCACGAGGCGGCGCAGGAGGCGCTGGGCGCGGTCCGCGGCGTCACCTACGGGTTGGTGGGCCGCTACCGGGACGGCGCGCTGCCGCGCCGCCACATTACCGCGGTGGAGTACGTGGCCTGGGCCTGTCACGACGCCGCCGACAACGCCTACCGGGTAGCGAGCGGCGACCGTGACCTCGAGGTCTCGGCGCTGCCGCGCCTCGACCGCAGCCGGGCCGCCGCCGGGATCGAAGCCGCGGGCACGCTCCGCGCGGTGATCGAGCGGCGCCTGATCGAGCGCGCGCTGGGGTAGAGCGGACCGGGCAGCGGGATCGTCAGGACATCATGGTGGATGCAGATACCTGAATCCACGCTTCCGACCGGGCTCGAGACCTCGCGCTCGTGGTCGTGGTGGCTCAACACCCCGACCACGGGCGCGCGGGA
>JAWLGW010000870.1:0-3557 GCA_041690735.1 Planctomycetota bacterium | reverse complement strand
CTTGCCGCCACGAAGGGCCTGCGCACCACGCTCGGCTCCCCCCTCTTCGCGGACTGGGTGCCGGAGGCCGACGCCCCCATGGTCGCCCGCCTGCGCGCGGGGATCACCTCGCAGAACCTGCACGAGGTGCGCGGCCGCGGCCTCATGGTGGCCGTGGAGTACCAGACCGGGATCGCCCACGACGTGGCGATCGCCCTCAAGGAGGCGGGGGTCCTGGCCAAGGACACCCACGAGACCACGATCCGCTTCGCGCCGGCCCTGGTGGTCACCAAGGAGCAGCTCGACGAGGCGATCGACGTCATCATCGAGGTCTGCAACCGGTTCTGACTCCAAAGGAGCAGAAAGCTCGTGTGAGCTGGAAGCGCTGATCCCGACAGGGTCAGCTGCTTTCTGCACCTTTGGAGACAGGCCGGGGGTTCCGGTTACAGCTCCTCCCTAGCGATTCGAGGCTGCTGTCGCTCCTACGCTCCTCCTTGGGGCCAGGATGGCTGTCGCTCCTACAGCTCCTCCTTGGAATCGGGATGGCTGCCGCTCGTACGAACCCACCTCGCTGCGCCGCACCCCTTCCAACTCCGGGGCCGATTTGGACCCGCTCTCCCCTCCCGCCGGTCGGGCACAATGGCCGGCCGACGGGAGGGTCCGCCGGTGGTGCTGGAGCGGGACGAGCGGCTGGTCCGCGCCTCGGGGGTGTCGTTCACCGCGATCGCCCTCGTCGCCGCCACCGTGGTCCTGGCCGCGGCCGAGGTGTACGCGGCGCCCCTGTGGGGGCTGCTGATCGGCCTGGCGGCGGCCGCCTACGCGGTGTTCGGCACCACCGAGGTGCTGCTGACCGAGGAGCGGGTGATCGAGTATCGCCCCCTCCTGGCCCGCCTGGCCCGCCGCTACCCGGGCCTGCGCAGCCTGGAGCGCTCCTGGCGCCGCTCGATCGACCTGCACGACGTCACCCAGTCCTACTCCTCGGGGCCAGACCTCGTCCTGCGCGACGGCCAGCGGCGGCTGTGGCGCCTGGGCTGCCACAGCAAGGCCGCCGCCTCGGAGCTGGCGCAGGAGATCGTCGAGGTCCTCAAGCGGCAGTTCGAGGCCCACAAGGCGGAGATGCTCGCCCGCCGCCAGGCGCGCCGGCGGTCCGAGGTCATGACCGTACGGGTCGCCGACGCCGCCACCTCGGGGCCGGTGCGGTGCGTGTATTGCCACGACGACGTGCGGGAGGACGACGAGCTCACCCGCTGCCCCCGCTGCGACACCGCCCATCACAGCGACTGCTACGAGGTCCACGGCCGCTGCGCGGTGCCGTTCTGCGAGGGGCGGGCGCGGATCGGGGCTTAGTAGCTCCTACCCCGACTCGGATCTGAAGCAGAAGCAAAGGAAGAAGAAGAAGAAAGGCAGGACCACCGAAGACACCGAAGCACACCGAAGCACACCGAAGGAAGAAGGAAGAAGGAAGAAGGAAGAAGAAGAAGCAGGAGTAGTGTCCTGACAACGAAGTCCGTCTTCGAAATCGCTGAAGAATCGACCGCAGAGATCGCAGAGAGCGCAGAGATTTCGCTGAGGTCTTTTCTGCGTTTCTCTGCGATCTCTGCGATCTCTGCGGTTCGTTTCTCCCGAATCAAGAGATGGGACGTAGGACTTCAGTGTCAGGGCACTCGGGGCGCAGCGCCGCCAGCAAGGCCTCCATGTCCGCCGGCAGCGGCGCCTCGAGCTGCAGCGCCTCCCCCGTGATCGGGTGCGGGAAGGCCAGCCGCGCCGCGTGCAGCGCCTGCCTCGCGATCACCGGGGCGCCCTCCCCCGCTCCTGCGGGCGGCCACCGGAGCTCGCCCCGGCCGTACAGCGCGTCGCACAGGATCGGGTGGCCCAGCGCCCGGGCGTGCACCCGGATCTGGTGCTGGCGGCCGGTGTGGATCGTGAACCGGACGCGGGTGGCGGCGGCGAACCGCTCCTCCACCCGGAAGCTCGTGCGCGCCGGCACGCCGTCCTCGCGCACGGTCATCATGAGCTCGATCTCGGCCTCCTCGTCGGGGCCGAGGGGCAGGTCGATCTCCCCTGCGTCCTGCTCCACGCGCCCGTGGACCACCGCGACGTACTCCTTCTCGGCCTGGTCCCGCTCCTCGAACAGGATCCCCATGGCCGAGCGCGCCGGCGCGGTCTTGGCGAGGGCCACCACCCCCGAGGTGTCGCGGTCCAGACGGTGACAGATCCGCAGGATCGGCGGCTCGATGCCCGGCCGCTGGGGCCGGCCGTGGCGCACCAGCCAGTGGAGGCCCTGGATCAGGGTGTTGGCGCGGAGCCGCCCCACCGGGTGCACCACCAGCCCGGCCGGCTTGGCGACCGCCAGCAGGTGGTCGTCCTCGAACAGGATCGCCCCCTCCAGCTCGCGGGCCAGCGCCTCGTGACGCACCTCCTCCTCGGGCGGGGGCACCTCCACCTCGACCAGGTCGCCCGGCCGCAGGCGGGTCGCCTTCTTGGTGACCACCTCGCCGTTGAGCCGCACCTTCTCCTCGCCCAGCAAGGCCACGATCGAGGTCCGCGAGCGCCAGGGGAGCCGCGCCAGCAGGTAGCGGTCGAGGCGGGCCCCCTCCTCGGCCGGGTCCTCCACCGGAAACCGCAGCCACTCCAGCGGCGCCGACAGGTCGCGCGGCACCCGCTTGGGCAGGCGGACGCCCGTGCGCCGGCCCCGCCCCCGCTGCGAGCCGCGTCGGGTCACGCGCCGCCGAACAGCTCGGGGGGCAGCTGGGTGCGGTCGATCGGGGCGGTCATCTCGTCCGAGTCGAACTCGGAGCCAGAGATCGCCCCCAGGTCGCCCAGCTCGTCCTCCGCGTCCGCCAGCGCCGCCAGGCCGCGCAGGGCCTCCGCCAGCGCCGTCGGCGAGGGCTGCCGGTCCGCCGCCTGGGGCGAGGTCGCCTGCGAGAGGACCTCGGCCAGGGGCGGCGGCACCGAGGGCACCATCGTCAGCGGCAGGTGGTCGTACCGCTCGCCCCCCCGCACCTCGGCCACCGGGCTCCCGGTGAGGGCGAAGCTCAAGGTCGCCCCCAGGGCGTACACCAGCGCGCGCGCGTCCTGGTCCTTCGCCTCGCGCACCTCGGGCGCCTCGTAGCAGGGGCGCGGCCCCGCGCCGCGGGCCCGCCGGCTCGCCTCCACCAGCCCCGGCGCCAGCCCCACGTCGACCAGCTGCGGGCTCCCGTCGCGCCCCAACAGCACGAGGTCGGGCCGGACCAGCGCGCATCCAGCGTCCTGGGCCAGCAGGTGCTCGAGGGCGTCGGCCAGGGCCACGCCGATCACCACCACGTCCTCGGGCGCCAGCGGGCCGTGCGCCCGTACCCGCTCCTCCAGGCTCTCGCCCGGGTGGTCCTGGTGGAGCACGATCAAGGTGCCCGAGTGGACCTGCAGGTCGAGCGTCGGCAGCAGCCCGGGGTGCTTTAGCGTCAGCGCCTTGGTGCTGGCCTCGGCGAACAGGCGGGCCGTCCGGCGCCCCAGCTCGGCCGCGGAGGCGAGGAAGGGGCGCTGGCGGCGGCGCACCCGGTATCGCTTGAGCAGGCCGGGGGGGGGGGGGGGGGGGCGCC
>JAWLGW010000869.1:0-3558 GCA_041690735.1 Planctomycetota bacterium | reverse complement strand
GGCGCGCGAGGGGCGGTGGCTGACCGGGCGGGCCGACGGCGAGACCACCCTCACCGTCCGCTACCGCGAGCGGACGCTCACGCTGCCGGTGGCGGTGAAGCAGGCCGGCGTCCGCGGCGCGGTCCGGTTCGAGACCGACTGCCTGCCGGTGCTGACCCGGGCCGGGTGCAACATGGGGAGCTGCCACGGGGCCTCGCGAGGCAAGGACGGCTTCCGCTTGTCCCTGTTCGGGTACGACCCGGCGGGCGACTACTGGCGCATTACGCGCGAGCAGGCCGGGCGCCGGGTCGACCTGGCGGCGCCCGAGCGCAGCCTGCTGCTGCTCAAGGCGACGGGGCAGGTGCGGCACACCGGCGGAGAGCGGTTCGCCGTGGGCAGCCCGTCCTACGACCTGCTGCTGGAGTGGCTCACCGCGGGGGCGGCCCGCGACCCCGCGGACCTGCCGCGCCTGGAGGGGATCCGCCTGGATCCGCCCGAGAGCACCTTGCTGGCGGGAGAGGGGCGGCAGCGCCTGGTGGTCACCGCCCGCTACAGCGACGGCACCGATCGCGACGTCACGCACCTGGCCGCGCTCCTCAGCTCGGACCCCTCGGTGGCGGCGGTCGACGAGGAGGGGGGGGTGAGCGCGGGGCAGCGGGGCGAGGCGCACCTGACGGCCCGGTTCGGGGCCTTCACCGTGGGGGCGCCGGTGCTGGTGGTGCCCGAGTGGCCCGACTTCGCCTTCCCAGAGCTTCCGGACGACGACCTGATCGACCGGTACGTCGAGGCCAAGCTGCGCCGGCTGCGGGTGCTCCCCTCGCCGCCCGTGGACGACGCCACCTACCTGCGGCGGGTGACCCTCGACGTGACCGGGCGCCTGCCCGAGCCCGCCGAGGTGGAGGCGTTCCTCGCCGACGCGGCCCCCGACAAGCGGGGCCGCCAGGTGGACGCCCTCCTGGAGGAGAAGGCCTTCGCGGAGCTGTGGACGCTGATCTGGGCGGATCGGCTGCTGGTGCGCAGCGGCGAGCGGGTGAGCCCCAAGGCGGTGCTGCGGTACGCCAAGTGGCTCGAGGAGCAGGTGGCGAGCGAGACCCCCTTCGACCAGGTGGTGCGGGCGCTGCTCACCGCCGAGGGCGGGACCTTCGCGCGCCCCGAGACCAACTTCTACCAGGCCGAGCCCGACACCCTGAAGGTGGCCGAGAACGTGGCGCAGGTGTTCCTGGGCATGCGCCTGCAGTGCGCGCAGTGCCACGACCACCCCTTCGATCGCTGGACGCAGGACGACTACTACGGGTGGGCCGCCTTCTTCGCGCAGGTGGGCCGCAAGCGCGGCGGCGACCCGCGCGAGACGATCGTGTTCGATCAGGGGCGGGGCGAGGTCACGCACCCCGTGACCAAGGAGCAGGTCGCCCCCCAGCTGCTCGGCGCTGCGGCGCCCGTGAAGGGGCCCGACCTCAAGGGGAAGGACCGCCGGGCGGTAGCGGCGGCCTGGATCACCGCCAAGGACAACCCCTGGTTCGCGAGGAACGTGGTGAACCTGGTGTGGACCCAGTTCTTCGGCCGCGGCCTGGTCCACGAGCCCGACGACGTGCGGGTCAGCAACCCGCCCTCCCACCCGGGCCTGCTCGACGCCCTGGCCGAGCGCCTGGTGGCGGACGCCTACGACACAAAGGCCCTGGTGCGGCGGATCGCGACCTCGCGGGCCTACCAGCGCTCCACCCGCCCCACCCCGAGCAACGCCCACGACACCCGCAACCTGGCCCGGGCCCGGGTGCGGCGCCTGCGGGCGGAGGTGCTCCTGGACGCGATCGCGCAGGTCACCGGGGCCCCCTCCAAGTTCCGCGGCCTGCCGCTCGGGGCCCGGGCGGTGCAGCTCGCCGACGGGGCCTACGACGACTACGTGCTGCGCACCTTCGGCCGGGCGAGCCGGGAGAGCGTGTGCGCCTGCGAGGTGAAGCTCGAGCCCAACCTGTCGCAGGCTCTGCACCTGCTCAATGGGGCCACGGTCCACGGCAAGATCCGGGCTGGCGGGCGGGTGGAGCGGGCGCTGGCGGCGGGGAACAGCCCGGCCGAGGTGCTCGACGAGCTGTACCTGCGCTGCCTAGCCCGCGGCCCCACCGAGGCCGAGCGAGCGGCGCTGCTCGAGCAGGTGGCGGCGGCGGCCACCCCGCGGGAGGGGCTGGAGGACGTGCTGTGGGCCCTCCTCAACGGCCAAGAGTTCCTGACCAACCACTGAGGCGTGGCTCCTGTGACCTCACCTCCTCGTCCAACGCAGCGATCAGGAATCAGCCGTCAGCGGTCAGCGCGATCGCTGAGAGCTGACGGCTGACCGCTGACTGCTGCTCCTCGCCAAGGCAGAGTGGATTCATGCGTCTCCCCCTCCTGATCGCGCTGCTGACCCTGACGCCCCTGGCCGCGCTGGCGGAGGAGGGCGGCAAGATCACCTACGTCGATCACGTGGCGCCGCTGCTGGAGGAGCGGTGCACCTACTGCCACGACCCGCAGGACGCGAGCGGCGGCCTCGACCTCGCCAGCTACGCCGCGGTCATGGCGGGCGGGGCCTCGGGCGAGGCGGTGACGCCGGGGGACCCCGAGGGGAGCAAGCTGTTCCGGGTGGTGGCCCGCACGGAGCGGCCGTTCATGCCCCGCGGCGAGGGGCCGCTGCCAAAGGAAGAGGTGGCCCTGCTGCGGCGGTGGATCGCGGGCGGGGCGCTCGAGACCAGCGACTCCCCCGCCCCCAAGTCGCGCAAGCCCGCCGTGGCGCCGCTGGTGCTCGAGCCCCACCCACGTTCTGGCGCGCGGGGCGAGGCGGTGCTGCCCGCGGGCCTCCCGCTCGACCCCCTCCACACCGGGCCGCGGCCGCCCGCGGTGGTGGCGCTGGCCGCCAGCCCCACCGCGCTGCTCCTCGCCGTGGGCGGGGAGGAGCAGGTGTTGCTGCTCGACCCCCGGACCCGCGCCCCGCTGGGGGTGCTCCCCTTCCCCGGAAGGGTGCACTCGGTGCGCTTCGCCCGCGGCGGCGCGCTGCTGATCGCCGCCGGGGGGCGCGGCGCCGACGCCGGCCGCCTGGTGGTGTGGGACGTCGCCAGCGGCGCCGAGCGCTTCCGCCTGGAGGACCGGCGCGACGCCTTCCTGGCCGCCGACCTGCGCGAGGACGCGGGGCAGGTCGCGGCGGGAGGGCCGCTGCGGGACGTGCGGGTGGTGTCGACCCGGACCGGTGAGGAGGCTTTCCGGATCACCGCCCACACCGACTGGGTGACGGCGCTGGCCTACAGCCCCGACGGTCCCCTGCTGGCGAGCGCCGACCGGGCGGGTAACGTGTTCGTGTGGGAGTCGCTCACGGGGCAGGAGTTCCTGGCCCTGGAGGGGCACGGCAGCGCGGTGGCCGCGGTGGCCTGGCGCCCCGACGGCGAGGTGCTGGCGACGGGCGATGCCGCGGGCAAGGTGCGCCTGTTCGCGGCCGGCGACGGCAAGAAGCTCAAGGAGTGGCAGGCGCACGGCGGCGGCGTGACCGACGTCGCCTTCGCGTTCGACGGCCGGGTGCTGACCGCCGGGCGCGACGGTCACCTCACGGTGTGGTCG
>JAWLGW010000868.1:0-3562 GCA_041690735.1 Planctomycetota bacterium | reverse complement strand
GGCCTGGGCCCGCGCGGTGCAGCCCGACGGGGCCGGACGGCCCCTCGACCAGTCGCAGGTCGAGCGGGACGGGCTCTTCGGCTGCGCCGTCTCCGCCGACGGCCGGCGAGTGGCCCTGGCGGGCGCCGATGGCGCGGTGCGGGTGTGGGACGTCGAGCGGGGGCAGCTCTCGGGGACGCCGCTGCGCGGGCACGGCGCCGGGGTCGTGTTTTGCGGCTGGGCGGGGGAGCGGCTGGTGACCGCGGGCGCCGACGGCGCCGTGCGGGTGTGGGATGCCCGCCACCCCGAGATCGAGCGCGCCCGACCCCTGCGCGCCGTCGACCTGGGCGCGCGGATCGTCCACTGCGCGCTCTCGCCCGACGGAGCCACCTTCGCCGCCAGCACTGCGCTCGGTTGGGTGTGGGCCGTCGACTTGCGACTGCCGCCCCTGCCGGGCTTCCTCGAGCGACCCGAGGAGGTGGCGGCGGCGGCGCTTCCGTCGTCCGGGCACGAAGACGATTGACAGGCGCCGAGTCCGGCGCCACTCTTAGGGCATGCGACGCGGGGGCTCCGCGTCGCTCTCGAAGGAGGTGGATCATGTCCCAGCGCACGTCGCTGATCGTCGCCGCCGCTGCGCGCGCTCGTCGACTCGCCGCCTCCTTCGGAGCTCTTTGCGCCTGAGCGTAGGCCTCCCGGCCCCTCACCGACCTCCAGCGCCATCTCCGTCGTAAGGCAGCCGCCCCTCGCGGCGAGTCGACGCCGACCCTCGCGTCCGCGTCCGCCCTACGTCTGAACCTCACTGCTGGAGCATCCCTTGACCTCACTCGCATCGCTGGGGTGGGACCCCGCCTACGGCGCGGCCCCTCTCTCGGCGCCGCCTCCAGGCGGCGTCACCCTGGAGCCCGCCCGCGTGGCCACCCACGACCGGGCTCGCTTTCGCGTCTTGACCCCTGCCGGAGAGCTCGGCGCCGAGCTGTCCGGTCGCCTCCGCCACGCCGCCGGCGTGCGCCTCGACCTGCCGGTCGTGGGCGACTGGGTGGCGGTGACCGCGCGCCTCGCCGAGGGGAGCGCCACGATCCACGGCGTCTACCCGCGGCGGAGCGTGCTCGTCCGCAAGCAGGCCGGCCGCGAGACGCGGCCCCAGCCGCTGGCGGCCAACGTCGACGCCGTGCTGCTGGTGGTGGGCGCCGACCGGGACCTCAACCCCCGGCGGATCGAGCGCTACCTGGGCGCGATCTGGGAGAGCGGCGCCCTGCCGGTGGTGCTGCTGAACAAGGTCGACGCCTGCGACGCCGTCTCGGCGGCGCTGGCCGAGGTCGTCGCCGCGGCGCCGGGCGCCGAGGTGCACCCGGTCAGCGGCATGAGCGGGCAGGGGCTCGAGGCGCTGGCCCCCCACCTGGTGCCGGGGCGCACCCTGGCGCTGGTCGGCTCGTCGGGGGTCGGCAAGTCGACCCTCCTCAACCGCCTGCTGGAGGAAGAGCAGCAGGCGACGGGCGCGGTCCGGGAGGCGGACGGCCGCGGTCGCCACACCACCACCCGCCGGGAGCTGCGCGTCCTCCCGACCGGCGCGCTGGTGATCGACACGCCGGGGCTGCGCGAGCTGCAGCCCTGGAGCGAGGGCGAGGGCGTGAGCGGCGCCTTCCCCGAGATCACGCAGCAGGCCGCCGCCTGCCGGTTCCGCGACTGCACCCACCAGCACGAGCCGGGCTGCGGGGTGCAGGCGGCGCTGGTGGCGGGGGAGGTGAGCGAGGAGCGATACGACGCCTTCCTCAAGCTCGCCCGCGAGCAGGCGCACCTAGTGCGCAAGGCCGACCGGCGGGCGCGCGCCGATGAGCGGCGGCGCAACAGGGTCCTGGCCCGGGCGATTCGCCAGCGGCTGCGGGAGAAGGGGCGGCGTGACTAAGCCTCGTCGCCCTCCGTCGCGGGCCCGGCGGCTGCCGTGCCCTCGCTGGCCGCGGCCGCCGCCGGGCTTGCCTCCGCCCCGACCGCGAGGTCGTACAGGGCCTGGTTCTGCAGCAGGCGCTTGGCGCCGCCCTCGCGGACCCACGTCTTGAGCGGTCCGACGTCCGACACCAGCGTCAGCTCGCGCGCGCCCGCCGCGATCGTGCTGCCGCGCCGGTACTGCCCCCGCAGCCGCAGCCCCGCCGCCAGGTCGCTCAGCCCGGCGGCCGCCCGCTCGCGATACTTGGCGTTCTTGAGCAGCAGCACCGCGGGCACCCCGATCGCGGCCAGCAGCAGCCAGGTGCCGACCGAGAGGCCGGTGGCGGCCGCCACCGCCAGCACGCCGCCGACCAGCAGGATCGTGTGGCGCTCGCGGCGGGCGCGCTCCCGCGAGGCCGGGTCGGCCTCGGGCCCGCGCGCTCCGTCGGTCAGCACGCGGCCGAAGCTGGCGGCCGCGGCCAGCACCGCCGCCGCCAGGGCGCCGCGCAGGATCAGCTCCAGGGCGCCCTTGAGGAAGGTCGCCACCACCGTCAGCTCCCGGTGGGCGGTGATGCCGAGCAGCCCCAGGGTGAGGATCCCCCAGAAGGCCAGGGCGGCGAACAGCCGCGACCAGGCGAACTCCGCCTCGTCGGTCGGGTCGAGGTCCGCCGTCCGGTCGAGGCCGATGCTCTCGACCTGCCACTGCACGACCCGGCTGGCCAGCCAGGCGGCGAACAGGGCGCCGAAGGCGAGCAGCAAGGGGTTGGTCAGCAGCGCCGCCAGCTCCTCGGACGGGTTGGGCACGGCGGGTTGGGCGGGGGGCACGGGAGCCTCCGAGGTCGGGGTGAAGGCGAGCGCGCATCCGAGCACAGCGCGGCCGCGCTTTCCAGGCGAGCGCGGCCGGGCTCGGGCCGGGTAGGATCCGCGCCATGGAGTCCCCGCTGCCCCTCGAGCCCGAGCCCGCCGCCGCGCCGGCTGACGCGGGAGCGGAGCGGTCCGGCGCGTCGCCGGGGGCGCGCTTGCTGCGGCTGGCGCTGCTCCTGGGGGCGCTCCTCCTGGTGAGCGAGCTGCTCGGGGTGCGGCAGCGGGTGAGCGCCGATCCGCGCGCCGCGGTGGAGGACCTGCGGGTGGCGATGCAGAGCGCGGGTCCCTGGGGCGCCCTGCTGTTCGTCGTCGTGTTCTGCCTGGGTGAGCTGATCCACGTCCCCGGCCTGGTGTTCGTGGCCGCCGGGGTGCTCGCCTACGGGCAGGTGCAGGGCGGCGCCCTGTCCTACCTGGCGGGCGTCGCCTCCATGACCGTCAGCTTCCTGGTCGTGCGTGGCGTCAGCGGCCAGGCCCTGGCCGAGATCGACAAGCCGTGGCTCAAGCGCGCCATGCAGTGGGTGGACGCGCGCCCCGTGACCACGATCGCCGCTCTGCGCGCGGTGCTGCTGCTGTCGCCGCCGCTCAACTACGCCCTCGCCCTGTCGAGCGTGCGCCTGCGCGAGTACGTCCTCGGCTCCGCGCTGGGGCTGATCCCGCCGATCCTGGTGGCGGTGCTGGCGTTCGACTGGGTGATCCGGACCTTCCTGTAAGAGTAGCGGTTAGCGGTTAGCTGTTAGCTGTTAGAGCTGTCGCTGGCGCGACAGCTCCTCTTGCTAACCGCTAACCGCTAACCGCTAAC
>JAWLGW010000867.1:0-3562 GCA_041690735.1 Planctomycetota bacterium | reverse complement strand
GCCCTCCGCCAGGGCCGGTTCGCCCTCGACCTCCAGCGCCAGCACGGGCTCCTCCTCGGGCAGGAGCCAGGTCCAGGCCGAGCGGAGGGAGAGCTGCTGCTGCGCGAGGTCCAGGGCCTGCGCCACGGTGAGCCCGGCGGGCAACACCAGCTGCTCGCGGCGACCTCGCGCGCCCTCGCCCAGGACGACGTGCGCCCCCGTCGCCTGCTCCAGCAGCCCGGCGAACGCGCCCAGGGTGAGCGGCGCGCTCGTCAACTCGCCCAGCGGTCGGTTGGTGGTCGCCGCCGTCCGCTCCTTCAGCTCGGCCCGCTCGGTCGCCTCGGCCTGCGGCACGATCAGGAGGACGTCGCGCTCCAGGCGATAGCCCAGGCCGTGGTCCGCCAAGGCTCGCTCCAGCAGGTCACCCACCCGCGCCTCGCCACTCGGCAGCGTCACGCGCGCCGCCGGATCGATCCGCGTCTGGGCGACGATGTTGATCTGCAGGAGGTCGCGGACGAAGTCCAGGAGCTCCGGCAGCGGGATGTCCGGCGACGCGCCCCAGGCGGAGTGGCTCCGCGCCAGCCGCTGCCGCAGCTCGGGAGACGAGGGGCGCAGCGCCTCCTGGCGCAGCCCGCTCAGCCGCGCCTCCAGGGAGGGGGTGGCGCCGGTGCGGATCAGCAGCCCCTGCCGGTCCACGTCCCATACCAGCTCCTCGTGGCAGGCGACGATCAGGTTGATCGCGTTGCGCAGCTGGATGTTTCGCAGGCGCAGGCTGACGGTGAGCTGCTCGCGCTCCGCCAGGTCGCGGGCGTCCTGCTTGATCCGCACCGGGAGGCCGGTGATGTCCCGCAGGAAGGCGGCCGCCTCCTCCAGCGGCGTCTCATCGAAGTGGAGGGTGATCTGCTGGCTCACCAGCCGCTCGCCCACCTGCCGCGCCCGGACCCGCCCCGGCGCCTCCCACTCGGGGCCGGTGACGAACCAGGCCTCCTGCAGGTCCGCGGGCGCCCCGGGCGGCGTCGCGGTCCGTTGGCCCAGGAGCCAAGCTCGCACCGCCGTGTGCACCGCGGCGGTGTGGCGCACGACGAGCAGCTGGCCCTGGACCTCGATCGAGGCGGGCTCGGCCCACGCGTCGGCGGGGAGCGTCTCGGCGAGGGCCCGTTTGATCGCGGTCACCAGGGGCGCCTCGGCGGCGGCCGGCGGCTCCTCCGCCTCGATGGGCCACTCGCCGGGGAAGCTGCGCTCCACGGTGGTCGTGGTGCGGACCCCGAGTCGCTGGAGGTGCAGGCTCTCGTGGCGGAAGGCCATCTCCAGCCCGGCCTGATCGCAGATCAGCTCCAGGGCGTCCCGCAGCACGATGTCGCGCAGCCGCAGGTTCACCGGGATCACCTCGTGGATCGAGGTGCCGAGCACGATGTTGAGCCCGGTGATGTCCTGCAGGAAGGTCACCACGTCGCTCAGCGGCGTGTCGGGGAAGTTGAGGGTCACCTTGCGGGTGGCCAGGATCTGCCGGTACTCGCGCACCCACCCGGGCTCGGCCTCCCTCGGCGCGAGGAGGAGGTCCGCCACCTGGTAGATCTCGGTGACGTACTCCGGCTGCGCGGGCGCCGGCACGGGCGGGGGGGTCGCAACCGCGGGAGCCGGCGTGGGCGCCGACGCGTCGGGGAGCAGCGCCGCCGCGGCCACGCCTACGCCGAGCAGCCCTGCCAGCGCGGGCCCCGCCCACCTTCGGCGCCGCGCCGACGCGGTGAACCGCGGCTCGACCCGCGCCCGCCCCTCGCAGCCGGGCGCCGCGCAGCGGCCGTGCTCCTCGAAGCACTCGCCGTGGTGGGGCGCCAGGCAGTCGGCGCAGTAGGCGGCGCTGGCGGCGGCGAGGCCGTCGCGGCAGTAGGTGCACCGCAGGCGCACGTCGATCGCCGGGCCTGCGTCGGCGAGCGGCCCGGCGGCGATCGCATCCTTCAGGTCGCCCAGCAGCGCGTCGGGCTGAAACGGCAGCGGCGGTGGCCTCAGCGCCTCCTTCAGCACGTCGCGCTGGGCGGCGCAGCGCTCGCACTCGGCCAGGTGGGCCTGCACCGCGTCGGCGCCGTCCTCGCCGTCGAGGAGGTCGTGGTCGAGGAGCAAGAGGAGGTCGGGTCCAGGGCAGTCGTGGGCGCTCATGCCGTCACCCCCAGCCGCTCGGCGGCCTGTGCGATCCGCTCCAAGGCGGCCTTCATGCGGTACTTGGCGGTCCGCACCGAGCAGCCGAGCGCGTCGGCCACCTCGGCGTACGTCAGCTCCTGGTCGTGGCGGAGCAGGAACACGGCCCGCTCCTCGGGCGGCAGGGCGTAGATCGCGCTGCGCAGGAGGGCCGCGGCCTCGCGGCGGGCGGCCGCCTCGGCGGGGTCGCGGGTGGCCGCCGACACGCGTCCGTCGATCGCGCCCGGCTCCGTCGCCTGCTCGCTGGTGGTCGACTTGCGCTTGAGGTGGTCGAGGGCCACGTTGCGGGCGATCCGCAGCAGCCAGGGGCGCAGCGGCCGGTCCTTGTTGAAGCCGCCCAGGCCGGCCCAGCAGCGCAGGAACGTCTCCTGCAGGGCGTCGCGCGCCGCCTCGGCGTCGCCGCGGTGCATGCCGTACAGGAAGGCCAGCACCGCAGGGGCGTGGCGTCGGTACAAGAGGTCGAAGGCTGGCCCCGCGTCGCGAGGTGCCTGGAGGCATTGGGCCACGAGCTCTCCGTCGTCGCCGGGCGGGGGCTCACACGAGGCAGGAAGGGTGCTCACTGTGGACCGCCGGCCCGAGCTGTCATGCGCGTTCACCCCCCTCTACGAGCGGCGGCGGCGGGAGGGCAACCGGAGCGGTAAGCCCTGCGGGCACGGGGGCTAATCCGCCGCGTACGGGCGGCGGAGGCGGAGCGGCAGGCCGATCAGGAACAGCGTGAGGAGCGAGGCCGCCCCGGCGGCGGCGGCGAGCGGCGCCGGCAGCCCCGCCGCTCGCGCGGCGGCCGCCTCCGTCGCTCGAGCCAGGGCGGCGGGCGGAGCCCAGGGTAGCTCCAGGAGCCCTTGGGCCCAGGCCACCCCGAGGGCGACCGCCGCCGCAGGAGGCAGCGCCAGCAGCAGGCACCGCAGCGCCTCGGCGGCCAGGCCGCGCCGCGGCGCCCGCAGGCGGCGCAGCGTGAAGGCCAGCCAGCCGAGCGCCCCGGCGGCCACCAGCGAGGACTCGCCCAGGCCGGCGGGGGCCCAGGCGGTGAGCGCGGGCGGAAGGCCGGCGGGCGCCCCTCCGAGCAGCAGCGCCCCCAGCAGCCCGCACAGCCCGCCCACCGCCCAGGCGGCCCGCTCGACCCGCTGCCCGGCGGTCAGCACCACCTTGAGCTCGGTCTGCTCGTAGTGAGGCCCCGACTCGCCGGTGCGCAGGGGGCGGGGTCTCCGTCGCCGCCCGGGACGGCGGCGCTTCGCAGGCGGGGCGGGGGCCGCGGGAGGCGGCGGCGGCTTGGCCGGCAGCGCCGGCCGCGGCACCTCGCCCGAGTCCGCCATGGCCATGTCGATCAGCCGCAGCGACTCGCCCACCTTCTCGGGCGCGTCGAACTTGTCCCGGTCGACGGCGTCGAGGTCGA
>JAWLGW010000866.1:0-3566 GCA_041690735.1 Planctomycetota bacterium | reverse complement strand
CCGGCGGCCGGCCAGGAGCGTCAGGCCCCGGGCGGCGAGCGGCGCCACCCGGACGCCCACCGCCGACTGGTGCGTGCGCGAGGTGTACCCGTAGCTCGCCTTGACGATCGCCTGGGCGGCGACGAAGCCGCCCCAGGCGAGGAGGGGCAGGGCGAGCGCGGGAGGCCGGCCGCCGCCGCGCAGGCGACCGGCGCCCGCCAGCAGCAGCCCCGCCGCGGCGAGCAGGAGGGGCACGACGTGCGCCGTCTTGAGGCTCACGTGCGCGGCCGTAGCGATCGCCTCGCCCAGCGGGGGCGGGCCGGGTCGCCGGGTCGGCCCCTCGGAGCCGGGCGGCGTGGCCTCTCGCGCCACCAGGGCGCGCAGGGGCGCCTGCTCGGGCGGCGGCCGCGCCGGCGCCCGCTCCTCGCGGTCCCGCAGCGCGACCTCGATCATGACGTCGGCCCGCTTCTTGAGCGACAGGCGCCACTCCCCCGCGTGGACCCGCATGGCGACGAGGTAGGGGCTCATGACCAGCAGGGCGGCCGCGGCGAACGTCGCCGGCAGGGCCAGGCGCCGCTTGACGCTCACCCCGCCGCCGCGGCCGAGGGTCGCGATCAGCGCGAGCCCCACCCCCAGCCCGAGCCCGGTGGTGAGGGCGTCGGAGCGCGCCAGGAACCCCAGCCCCACCGCCGCGCCGGCCAGGGCCGCGTCGCGCCGGCGCCAGCCGGTCACCGCCGCGATCGCCCAGGCGAGGGCCCAGGCCAGGCAGGCGTGAGCCAGGGCGTAGGCCATGACCTGTCCGCCCAGGCGGACCAGGTACGGGTGCACCGCCGCCAGCAGCCCGCCTAGCGCGGCGGCGGTCCGAGGGCGCTCGGGGCACAGCCGCGCCGCCGCGAGGGCGCAGGCGGGGGCGGCCAGCGAGGAGACGAGCACCGACACGACCTGCGCTGCGCGCTCCGGGTCGAGCCGGGTGAGGCCGCCGGCCGCCGCGACCAGGGCGGCGTACAGGGGGTGGAAGCGCAGGTCGAGGGCGTCGCTCCAGCGACCTTCGGCGAGGGCACGGGCCAAGGCGAGCTCCACCGCCCCGTCGGGGTTGATCACCGGCGTGCGGAGGGCGGCGATCGCGCGCAGGGCCGCCGCCAGGGCGGTGACCGGCAGCAGGGTGGCGAGGCCGATTCGGGGGGAGGCGGACTCGGGGCTCAAGCCTGGCTCGCGGCCGCCTTGCCCTTGCCCTTGCCCTTGCGGACGATCGTCCCATCGGCGTTCATGGCGACGACGTTGAAGCCGCCCGAGCGGGGCAGGGTGATCCGGTCGCCGGGCTGCAGCTCCGCCGTGCCGGTGAAGGCCTTGCGGTTGATCTTCGAGCCGTGGCGGGTGTCGAGGTCCCGGACCAGCAGCTGATCGCCCAGGACCTCGAACCGCAGGTGCTCCTCATCGATCTGCTTGCTGGGCACGTACAGGTCGCAGTGGTCGGCGCGACCCACCAGGAAGCCGCGACGCAGGGGGATCAGGCAGTCCTTGTCGCGCTGCAGGAAGTAGCGCAGGACCTTCTGCGCCTCCTCGCCGTGGAGGACGCCGGGCAGGGTGGTGGTGACCGCTCGCAGGGCGGGCTCGTCGATGTTGACCGGCTGGGCGCCGGGGTGCAGCACGCACACCAGGTAGGCGCCGAGGTCCTGCAGCTGGGTGACCATGACCTGCCGGTCGCCGCGGAAGTCGAGGGCCCGGCAGCGCCCGGCCTTGAAGGGGGCCAGGCCGCGGCTGCAGCTGGCGAGCATGACCGAGGTCACCGCGGCCAGGAACTCGCCCTGGCGCAGCTCCTCGTGGGTGGTGGCCAGGACGAAGCCGTCCGACGAGGCCACCGACAAGCTCTCGCAGCCGCGAATCGCAGCCTTGACCTGCTTGAGCCGCTCGACCAGGTCTTGCACGCTTCCTCCCCTGACGACAGCCAGGCTGGCGGTGTGGTGTTTTACCAGAGCACCCCACCTGCCGCGACGTGTCGGCGGGGAGGAGGCTGCTATCATTCGCCGCGTGGACGACCTCCTCCTGCTGGCGTCCGAGCTCGCCGCCAAGGGCGAGCACCGCCTCGGCGCCCTCGGGCCGCGCGCCGCCGCCGGCCTGCACACCGGCGAGGGTCCCTCGACCAACCCCAAGCGCTGGCCGTGCGAGGACTCCCTCGCCCTGTGTCGCCTGAGGGACGACGACTTCCTGGCGGCGGTCGCCGACGCCCACTGGGGTGGCGGCGCAGGGGAGTCCGTGGCGCGCGGCCTGCGCCGGGCGTGGGCGGCCGGCGACCCTCGCCTGCGGCCGGTGCAGCGGCTGCATCGGGCGCTGCTGCAGCTCGAGGCCCGCCACATGGCCGAGCGGCCGGCCGACGACGGGTCGGAGACCACCGCCCTCCTGGCCCACCTCGAGGGGCGGACCCTCAGCTTCGTCAGCGTGGGCGACAGCTTCCTGCTGGTGGTCGACCCCACCCGCGGCAGCTGCGCCCTGCGCAACCAGCTGGCGGGGTTCTTCCTCGGCCTGCGCCCCCTGGCCAGCCTCCCCGGCTCGCCGATCGACGGCGGCTCGCTGACCGTCGAGCCGGGACAGATCGTCCTGCTCGCCAGCGACGGGCTGGAGGAGAGCATGTCGGGCGTCGGTCCAGCCCGGACGGTGGAGCTCCTCACCGGCGACGATCCCCTCGAGGTCCGCCTGGAGCGCCTGCTGCGCGCAGGGAGCGAGGCGCCCGGCGGCGGCCGCGACAACCTGGCGCTGGTGGCGCTCGAGGTGGTCTGAGGGAGCGGCCGGTGGGCGAGGAGCAGGCGGCGTCGGTGGGCCCGGTGCGCTTTCGGCTGGGGAGCCTCAGCGGGTGGGTGACGCCCGGACACGAGCCGTGGGTGCGCGAGGTCCTCGAGCCGGCGCGCGATCCCGTCGCCTTGCCTGGGGCCGTGACGATCAAGAGCAACCCCGCCCGCGCCGTGGTGCGGGTGGACGGGCCGCAGGGCCCCCTGTTCGTGAAGTGGTTTCGGCTGCGCTCGTGGAGCCGCCGCCTGCTGGACGCGGTGCGCGCCTCGCCGGCGCGGCGCGAGTGGCGGGCGCTGCGACGGCTGTGCGCGGCGGGGGTCCGCTGCCCCGAGCCGGTCGTGCTGGCCGAGGCGCGCGGCCCGAGCTTCGCCGGCCCGCGCTGCCTGCTGGTCACCCGCGAGGTGCCGGGCTCGGTGCCGCTCCCGCAGGAGCTCGACCGGCTGCGCGCCCGCGAGGACGACGCCGGGCGGAAGGCCCTCCTCGCGCGCCTGGGCGCGACCGCGGCGGACCTCCTGGCGGCCGGGCTCGAGCACCCCGACCTCCACGTGGGCAACTTCCTGCTCGCCGAGGACGGCGGGCTGGTGGTGCTCGATCTGCACGCGGCGGCGGTGCGGGCAGGGCCGCTCGCGCCGGCGCGCTCCTGGAGCGGCCTCGGCAAGCTGGCCCACTCGCTGGGGCTGCACGTCCCCGAGGCGCGGCAGGCGGCGGAGCAGGAGCTCGGCTGGCTGGTGGAGGCCCTGGCGGCGCGCGTTCCTGGCCTGGGCGACGCGGCCAGCCTGCGGGCGGCGCTGGCCGCGCGGGCC
>JAWLGW010000865.1:0-3570 GCA_041690735.1 Planctomycetota bacterium | reverse complement strand
AGGAGCCCCCCCAGCGCCCCCTGCGCCGGCGCCTTCGCCGGGCGCCGCTCGCGGGCCTCCGCCAGCCGCACGCCCCAGTCCGCCGGCTCTGCCGGCCCCTCGTCCGCCGTCGCCCCCGTCTCTTCGGGCGGCGGCGCGAACGGGTGGGCCAGCCCCCGCCCCGGGGCCACGGCCCAGGCGGGGACGACCGCGCCCGGGTCCGCCACCTCGCGCACGGCGCCGCGAGGTGCGTTGCTCGAGCCGTGCCACAGGGCGGCGCCCGAGCGGGGGGGGGCGAGGGCGACGCCGCACACCCGGCACCGGCCGTCCTCGGGGCGGAAGCGCTCCAGGCAAGCGTTCTCGCACCCCCGGCACACGACCACCAGCGACGGCGCCAGCGCCGGCTGCTCGCGGACGTGGGCCAGGAAGGCTTCGCGGGCAGAGGGCGGGTAGGCCTGCTCGAACTCGTCGTCGAGCAGGAGCTCGAGCACCTCGCGTTCGTCCCACTCGAGGGCGCGGGCGAGGTCGTCCACGGGCGCGGAGCCCTCGTTCGGCATCTGCCCTCCGCCGCCCGCTCTGGGGCGGCGACGAGGTCCCACCCTAGCACGGGCGCCGCCGGGCGCGCCGCCCGGTCAGGGCGTGACGGACGGGGTGGGTTGCCGGGGGCTTCGCCCTCGAGGCTGTCGCGAAATGCAGCCGCGGTAGCCCGAGGAGATCGAACACGGAATATCAACAGTAAACAGAGAATGAGAACAGGAAATGGCTCCGCTGGAGGCAACGCAGTTGGGTCTCGGAGGACGAGCCGTTCGCTGTTCTCGTTGATATTCCCTGTTGATGTTCGGTGTTCGATACGGCTCCTCGCGAGGCGCTCCTCGCGCCGCGCCTTGCGACAGCCTTCCCCGACAGTGCCCCCAAGACGCTCCGCGACGGCGCGCGCTGCTCCTCCTTGCGTAGGAGAGACCGGTGCACGCCCGCAGGGCGCGCCCCCCCGTCAGGGCATGGCGGCGCCCTCCTCCCGCGCCGCGTCCAGCTCCTCGACCAGCCGCCGCAGGGGCGCGAGGTCGGCGGGCCGTCCCTCCAGCGCCGTCACGATCCGGCGGCAGCGGATCACCGTGGCCTCGGTGGTGCGGCCGCGCGCCGCCCAGCGCAGGACGCGCGGCAGCGCCGCCCGCGCCCGCGCCAGCGCCCGGTCCAGCTCGCCGCCCTCGCCGTGCAGGAGGGCGGCCCGCAGGTACCAGCCGAACAGCTCGCTCCGCTCGCCGCCCTGGTCGAGCAGCCGCTCGACGTGCCGCAGCAGGTCGGGCCCGCGCTCGGCCGGGGGGGTGGCGTCCCACAGCAGGGCCACGCCCAGGGCGGTGCGCCCCACGTCGGTCAGGACGGGGACCACCCGCTGCAGGTAGCGCTCGGCGGCTCGGCGGGCGCGCCCGCGGTGCCCCAGCTGCAGCGCCACCAGGGAGAGGCGGAGGTGGTGATCGGCGTCGAGGTCCGCCAGAGCGACGGCGGCCTCGAGGTCCTCATAGGCCTTGTGGAGCTCCTCCCCCCGCAGGTGGGCGGTGGCGCGCCGGGCGAGCACCTGCCCGCGCTCCACGGGGTCGGTGAGCTCGGCCAGCAGCTCGGTGGCCCGGGCAGCGGAGGCCGCGTGGCGCCCGGATTCGTCGAGGCGACGCAGGAGGAGGTACTGGAGGTAGCGCCGCCGCGTCAGGTCGGGCGCGGTGGCGATCGCCCGCTGGAGGGCCTCCACGAAGCCGTCCAGCCGCTCGAGGCCCAGGGCGCGCAGCGGGTGCAGCGAGGCGAAGGTCACGACCGCCGACTGCACGTCGTGCTGATCGGGGGCCAGGTCACCCACCCGGAGGGCCCGGTCGGCCGCCGCCTGCAGCTCCTCGGGGCGGCCGTCGAGCGGGACCAGGCGGCCGGCGAGGGCGGCCATGAGGGCCGGCGGGAGCGCGCGGGGATCGAGGGCCCGCGCCAGCGCCAGGTCGTCGATCAGGCGGTCGAGGTCCCGCCCGGTGAGCGCCTCGCGCGCTCCCTGTTCCACGGCCTTCGCCAGCGGCTCGACGCGGCGTAGGACCTGCTCGGCGAGGACCGCGCCCTCACCGCCCAGTCCCCCGGGCGTGAGCTCGCGCAGGCGCTCCAGCTCGACCGACTCGGCAGGACGGCCTCGCCCCAGGAGGCCGCGCACCCGCGCCACCAGCGCCACCCGCTCGAGGTCCCGCATCGGCGCCGGCTGGACGCCCGCGGCGGCCGCCCGCTCGATCCACCGCGCCGCGGCCGCAAGGGGCGCGTCGGCGTCCGCCAGATCGAGCAGTCCGCGCAGGGCGAGGGCCCGCGGGTCGTGCGCGCCGAGCGCTTGCAGCGCCGCGAGCTGCGCCTGCGCCTCGGCCGTGCGCCCGGCCCCGAAGGCCTGCAGGCCCTCCAGCAGGGTGAGGTCCCCGAGGTCGGCGGCCGCGCTCTCGTCCGGCGGCGCCGCCCGCAGGGCGCGCCTCCAGGCGGCGAGCAGCTCGGGGTCAGGGCAGCCTCGCCGGCCGGCCACGGCGGCCGCCGCGCCCGCTCGCGCCTCCGCGCCCGCCGCGCGCGCCGCGCCTTCGGCGGCGCGGCCGAGCAGCCCCAGGGTCACCAGGAGCGCTGCGACGGCGAGCGCCAGCGCCGCCAGCGGCAGCCGGAGCGGCGCGGCGGTCGCCCCCGCCTCCTCGCCCAGCGCTCGACGCAGCGCCTGCGCGAGGTCCAGGGCGTCGGGATACCGCCGCTGCGGGATCACCGCCAAGGCCCTGCGCTGCACCCGCTCCAGCTCGGCGGGGAGCTCGGAGCTCTCCTCGCGCAGGGGCGGCGGGCCGACCTTGTGTTGCAGCCGCAGGGCCGCCAGCCCAGGCCCCGGAAACGGCAGCTGCCCCCGCAGGGCCCAGTGCAAGAGCACGCCGAGGGCCCACACGTCGGCGCGGGGCCCGACGTCCCGATCCCCCTGCAGGACCTCGGGCGCCATGAAGGCGGGGGTGCCCACCGCGGAGCCGGTCTGGGTCAGGCGCACCAGGTCGGCGGCGGTCGCCAGGCCGAAGTCGGTCACTCGCAGGCGGCCGGCGGCGTCGATCAGGAGGTTCCCGGGCTTGACGTCGCGGTGGACCACCCCCCGCCGGTGCGCGTGCCCCAGCGCTTCGGCGGCCTCGACGATCCAGCGCACCCGCCCCAGCAGGTCCCGCTCCGACAGAGCCTGGTCGAGGGGCCGCGCCCCCTCGACCCGCTCCAGGACCAGGAACGGGCTGCCCCGCTCCTCGCCCGCCGAGAACACCCTCACGATGCCCGGGTGCTCGAGCCGGGCCGCCAGCTCGCCCTCCCGCCGCAGGCGCTCGTCGAGGGAGACCGTGCGGCCGGGCCGCAGCACCTTGACCCCCACCGGCCGATCGAGCGCGCGGTCGATCGCCTCGTACACCACGCCGTTGCCGCCGGAGCCGAGCAGGCTCACGACCTCGTACCGGCCGCCCACCACCTGCGGCCCCTCGCCCTGGGCCGGGACCTGCAGGGGCTGGGTGGCCCCTGGCCGGTAGACCTCGGCCGTGGGCGCGTCCGCGGCCAGGGCGGCCGGCCGCCGCCGGAGCGGGA
>JAWLGW010000864.1:0-3570 GCA_041690735.1 Planctomycetota bacterium | reverse complement strand
GTGCTCGATCCGGGAGGGTCCAACAGCCACGCCTCGCCAAAGGCCGCACCCGCGCGAGGTGCTCCGACTCGCCGGCCCCTCTTCTCTTGCAACAGCCTCCCCCAGGCACGGCCGCGCGGTGCTCCGCGCCGCCCGCACACTGCGCCCTGCTTCGCGGCCATTCGCGTATAGAATCCGCGCCTTCCCTCCCTCCACCCAGGAGCGCCGATGAGCGAGGCCAACGGCAACGCGCTGCTCGAGCTGATCGGGGTGCGCAAGACCTATCGGTTCGGCGAGACCGAGGTGCGCGCCCTCGACGGGGTCGACCTCACGATCCGCCACGGCAGCTTCACCGGGATCGTGGGGCGCTCGGGCAGCGGCAAGTCGACGCTGCTCAACGTGCTCGGCGGCCTCGACCGCCCCAGCGAGGGGCAGGTGCTCGTCGACGGGCGGCCCCTCAAGGGGCGCACCTCCGATCAGCTGGCGGAGTACCGCCGGGCCACGGTGGGGTTCATCTTCCAGTCCTTCAACCTGATCCCCCACCTGACCGCCCTCGAGAACGTGGCCCTCCCCCTGCGCCTGTCGGGGCGGCTGAGCTACTTCGAGCGGCGCAAGCGGGCGCAGGAGCTGCTCGAGCGCACGGGGCTGGGGGCGCGCCTCGAGCACCGCCCGGCCGAGCTGTCGGGCGGCGAGCGGCAGCGGGTGGCGATCGCCCGGGCGCTGGCGAACGAGCCCAGCATGCTGCTGGCGGACGAGCCCACCGGCAACCTCGACTCGCGCACCGCCGCCGAGATCATGGGCATGCTGCAAGAGCTGCACGCCGACGGCGAGCACACGGTCGTGCTGGTCACCCACGACCTCCACCAGGCCCAGACCTACTGCGACCGCCTGCTGGTGCTGCAGGACGGCCGGGTCAAGGAGGACCGCGCCAACACCCCCTCCGCCGGGACCCCGGACGCCGAGGCGCCCGCCGAGCCCGCGGCCGCGACGGCCGAGCCCGGGCCCCAGGACACGACCGGACCGGACGCGGGCGAGGAGGCGTCGGCGTGAGGTCGCTCACCGACGTGTGGTCCTACGCCCTCTCGAACCTGCGCCGCCACCGGGCCCGCACGGTGCTCACGGTGTGCGGGATCTCGGTGGGGATCGCGACCCTCACCGTCATGGTGTCGCTGGGCTCGGGCCTGCGGATCCTGGCCTCCGACCAGTTCAACAACGCCGAGCTGATCACCCGGATCCGCGTGCTGCGCGGCGGCATGAAGGAGGCGATGCAGTCGCGCTTCATGGGCGGCGAGGACGCCCAGCCCACCAGCCCGCCCCTGACCGACGAGGTGGTCGAGCAGCTCCGCGACCTCCCCGGGGTGGCGGTCGCCTACGGCGAGGTGCAGACCCCGGTCACCGTGGAGGCGAACGGGCAGATCCAGAAGCTCCTGGTGGAGGGCCTGCCGGTGGAGACCCTCACCGGCACCTACCGGGAGGCGACCGTCGCCGGCAGCTACTGGGACGACCCGGGCGCCCGAGCGGTGTGCGTCCTGCCCAGCTACGTCCTCGACGACCTCGGCTTCGCCCGCCCCGAGGACGCGATCGGGGTGCGGGTGGCGGTGTCGAGCCTGCTGTCGCGCTACCGGCCGGTGCAGAGCGAGCGGCCCGACCCCGCCAACCCCGAGGGGCCGCCCCTGCAGGTCACCACCTACGAGCGCCCCAGCGGCCTCGACGTCACCGAGCTCGACGTGGTGGGGGTGTACGACAGCGCCGACTTCGGCGCGGCCGGGCAGTCGATCCACGTGCCGCTGGAGTACGCCGAGGCCCTGACCAAGAAGTACGACTTCCGCCCCCGCCCCGAGGGCGAGTACGTGAGCGTCACGGTGAAGGTCGAGGACTACAACGACCTCAACGCGGTGCGGCAGGAGATCGAGAAGCTCGGCTACGACACCTGGACCGTGTTCGACGTGCTCAAGGTGATCGAGGTGGTGTTCGTGCTGTTCCAGGTCCTGCTGAGCTTCTTCGGCGGGATCGGCCTGGTGGTCGCCTTCTTCGGGATCGCCAACACCATGCTCATGGCCGTGCTGGAGCGGACCCGCGAGATCGGGGTGCTCAAGGCCCTGGGGGCCCGGGACCGCGACGTGCGCCGCCTGTTCACCGCCGAGGCCGCGGCGATCGGCCTCGCCGGCGGGCTGGTCGGCCTGGCGATCGGGTGGGCCGTCGGCAAGGGCCTCAACGCGATCGCCGGGGCCCTGCTGACCAGCGGCGAGAGCACCCTGGGCCGGGGCCTGTTCGTGGTCGAGGGGTGGCTGGCCCTGGTCGCGCTGGTCGCCGCCAGCCTGGTCGCGGCGGCGGCCGGCCTGTACCCCGCCTGGCGGGCGGCGCGGCTCGACCCGGTCGAGGCGCTGCGGCGCGACTGAGGAGGCGCGCGGCGGCCACCCCCCCTGTCCCGGGGCGACGTTAACCTAGTAGCCTGGAGCGGCCGGCGCGCCTGCCGGTGAAGGGACGTCCGTGGACAAAGGCCGCGAGGTGCGCCTCGCCTCCGGGACGGAGATCCAGCTGACGAGCCTGCGCACCCGCCGCAAGGTGGCGTGTACGGTCGACAAGCTGCTCGGGATCGGCGGCACGGCCAAGGTCTACGGCGGGACCCTCGCGGACGGCACGCACATCGTCCTCAAGACCCAGCGCCACGAGGCGCGCGGGGCGGACGCCCTGCTCGAGGTCGAGGTCGAGCTGTTCAAGAAGCTGTTCCACCGCAACATCGTCCACTGCGTGGGGGTCGGGGTCACCGCCGCCGGCCACCTGGTCCTGGGCTTCCGCCGCGCCTACCCCAACCCGCTGCTCCTCATGACCAACGCCGGGGTCGACGAGAACATGCGGCGCGACAAGCGGGCCCGCTACCCCTCGCTGCCGATCGACGCCGCGATCGACCTCAGCTACGAGCTGCTCAACGCCCTCGCCTACCTGGAGCGGCTGGGCTTCGTGCACCACGACGTCAAGCTGGGGAACCTGTTGATCGACGTCGACCCCAAGGAGGGGCGGCCCCTCGAGGGGGGCGAGGTGTTCGAGCGGGTGGCCACCCGCAACTACCGCGGCGTGCTGATCGACTTCGGCGCCACCCGCAGCCGCAACTACCTCGAGGCCTGGAACCGGGGCGAGACCGCCGAGGGCCTGGCCCCGCAGATCACCCCCTTCTACGCCCCGCCCGAGGCGGTGGTGGAGACGCGGCGCGCCGACGACTCGCTGGGGTTCACCTTCGACCCCACCCTCGACGTGTACGCGGCGGCCCTGGTGATCTACGCCGCCTTCACCGGCCACCCCCCCTACAGCCACGCCAAGCAGCACGTCGACCCCCACGACTTCGAGAGCATGATCGGGATCAAGTCGGCCGAGCGCCGGGGCGAGGTGGAGCCGATCTCCCTCGAGATCCTGCAGCGGTCGGTGTACGAGGACGCCAAGTTCGTGGGGGTCGACCGGGCCGAGTTCGACCTCTCCCTGTATCGCCTGCTGATCAAGCGCCTCCACCCCGACCCCAAGGAGCGGGGCACGGCGGCCCAAATGAAGCGAGAGCTGGAGCGGGTGTGCCGCATTCGCTCCGCCCAGGGCACCGAC
>JAWLGW010000863.1:0-3576 GCA_041690735.1 Planctomycetota bacterium | reverse complement strand
TGCGGTCCGACACGCACTTCGTCCTTATCGACAGCGTACAGAGCATGCAACATCTCGACCCCGGGGTGCGCGGGACGAGGCTCTGGGCTGCACTGGGGACAGGCCAGACGATACACGCGATCTACCCCCTCGAGGAGCCGCGCACCTTCACGAAGCGCGAGCTCCAGGACGCCTTCGGACTGCCCCCCGTGTTCGACGCCCGACGCGTCGCTCATGCAGGAGGTGGCTTCGAGGGCATGACCTACACCAACTCGTACGAGGCGCTCGAGGCCTCCTTGGCGAGCGGGTTCACGTACTTCGAGCTCGACTTCTGCTTCACAGCTGACGACGAGTTGGTCTGCATTCACGACTGGGATCAGACCTTCACCAAGATCTTAGGAGAGGCGGGAAGGCGCCCGACGCTGGAGGAGTTTCAAGCGCTCGTGGCAGCCCGAGCGGGGAGGTTCACTCCCTGCACGCTCGCTGGCCTGACCGAGTGGCTGGCACGTAATCCCTCCGCTTTCGTCGTGACCGACGTGAAAGAGCGGAACCTGGACGGCCTGCGCCGGATCGTTGCGACGGTCCCCGATGCCAAGCGCCGCTTCATTCCCCAGATCTACCAGCCACAGGACTATCAGGCCGTGAAGGAGATGGGGTTCGAACAGGTCATCTGGACGCTCTATCGCTACCACGGCGACGACTCTCGGGTTCTGAAGTGGGTCGAGCGCTTCGACGGGCCCGTCGCCGTGACCATGCCCCGGGGCCGCGCGGCGTCTTCGCTCCCGCTCCTGCTGGCGCGCATGGGCGTGCCAACCTACGTGCACACGATCAACGATCCGGACGAGCTCAACGACCTGAGGCGACGCCGACGGATCTCCGAGATCTACACGGATGACTTGCCGCCCAGCCGCCGGTAGCCCGCAGGGCGATCGCCCCGAATGCGACTCGAGCTCGCTTGACCCGAACGCACCGACCTAGAGACTCAGGCCGCGCTCGCTGACGATCGACTGCCGAGGACTCGAGTCATGTGCGCTCGAATCGGTGGCAGCGAGCTACCGGCTCTGGAGCTGCCTCGCCTTCGCCAGGTCGTCCGAGGCGCCCTGGGTGTCGCCGAGCTTCTTCTTCGCCAGCCCCCGGCTGTAGTACACCGAGGCGGCGTCGGGGTTGAGCGCCAGAGAGGCGTCGTAGTCGGCGATCGCCTCCTGCTCCTGGCCCAGGCGCCGCTTGGCGTCGCCTCGCTTGGCCAGGGCGTAGGCGTTGCGCGGCTCGCGCTCGATCACCGCCGTGTAGTCGGCGATCGCGCCGGCGTAGTCGTCGAGGGACGCCTTCACGCTGGCCCGCTCGATGTAGACGTCGGGGTCCTCGGGCGCGAAGCGCACCGCCTGATCGAGGTCGGTGAGGGCCGCCTCGTCGTCCCCCGAGAGGGAGCCGGGGCCGACTCCGGGGCGACCTTCAGCGCCTCCCCGAAGGCGGCGATCGCCTGCTCGTACTCGCTGGCGTCGAGGAGGGCCTGCGCCGCGCGCAGCTTGTCGACGGCCGCCCGCCGCTGCTTCTCCTTGGCCTCGGCCTCCTGCCGGGCCTTGCGGCGCGCCTCCAGCTCCTCGCGCTGCTTCCGCTCGCGCTCCTCGCGGATCTTGCGCGCCTCGGCCGCGTCGGCCGGGTCGGTCGTGTCAGCCGCCTCGCCCGTCGCCTCGCCGACGTCCTCGGGGCGGGGGTCGTCGCCCCCGCCGAAGATCAGGCCGCCCAGGAGCATGAGGACCAGCGCCACGGCGCCGATCGCGCCGCCCCACAGCGCGCGGGGGTCGGTCCCGGCGAGGGCGCCGCCCGACGAGCTGCCGCCGCGGCTGGGGGGTGGCGCCACCGGCTCGTCGTGAAACACGATCTCGCGCGACTTCACCGAGTCCGGCACGCTCACCGCGATCCGCCGCGGGTAGAGGTCGCCGGTCATGCGGTACTTCTTGACCGTGTTCAGCCCGCCCAGCATGAGGCCGTTGGGCCCCTGCATGGGGGTCTCGATCACGTGGACCGCCAGGGCGTCCTTGCCCTCCTGGAGCGCCTGGCTCACCTCCTGGCGGACCGCGTCCGACTCGAGGGCGTCGGGCGTGACCAGCACCAGCAGGAAGGGCGCCGCCTTCAGCTTGGCCCGGGCGGCGTCGTCGAACTCCTCCTCGTCCTCGCGCGGATACCACACCCGCAGGCCGAGAGCGGCCAGCTCCTCGAGCTCCTTGACCGCCACCAGCCAGTCCTCGCGGGCGTAGCTGACGTACAGGGCCGGCTCGTCTCCGGTGGTGCGCTCGACGCTCATGGTGCAGCGACTCCTCGCGGGCGCGGGGCCTCAGGGCCCGCGCGCTCCTCCGCCCATTCCGGGGCGCATCCTATCCCAGGGCCTCGGAGCTGCGACAGGCGGCGCGACCGAAGACCTCAGCGGCGAGGGATCGCCGCCGCGAGCCGCTCCGCCAGGTCCCAGGCGGCGGCCGTCGCCGCCCGGTCGCTCGCGATCAAGCGCAGCAGCTCGGTGGCCGAGCTCGCCAGGGCGCGCCGCTCCGGGGCCTGCAGGGCTGGCTCGGCCTCCAGACCGGCCAGGGCTCGCCGGGTGCTCCCCCGCGCCTCCTCGACCCGGCCCAGCTCGAGGTGGAGCCACGCGGCTCGCGCCCACCACACCGTCTCGTGCCCCATGGCGGCGTGCAGGTAGCTCATGGCCGCTCGCCGCACCGCGTCCAGCCGACCGCGGGGGACGCCCCACGCCCACACCGCGTCCAGGGCATCGCGGTGGCGCGCGCTGCCCCCGGCGACGCCGCTGGTGGCGTACGTCAGGGCGTCCTCGAACGCCTCCTCGTGACGGCCGAGGCGTGCCAGGGCGAGGTGCCGCACGTACCGCAGGGCCGAGTCCGGCACGCCCAGCCCCAGCGCTCGCTCGACCTCGGCCAGGGCCTCCGCGTGGCGGCCGAGCGCGGACAGGGCCAGCGCCCGCCAGCCCAGCACGTCCTTGAGCGCCACCCGATCCGTGAGGAGGCGGAGCCGGTGGTCGCTCTCGTTCAGGACGGCCCGGTGCCGCCCCAGCATGTCGAGCCCGCGCAGGAGCGGCACCAGCACGTCGCGCAAGGTCGCGTCCTCCAGCCCGGCGGCCTCGCCCAGCGGCAGCGCGCGTCGCGCCGCCTTGATCAGCGGGCCCTCCACCTCCTTGGGCGGGCTCCCCGCAGCCAGCAAGGACGCCGCCTCCCGGTGCACCTCGTAGTCCTCCGGCAGCAGCGCCGACAGCGCGAGCAGCAGCTGGTACTCGATCCGAGCCCTGCTCCGCACGGCCCTCAACAAGCCCTCGCGCAGCGTCGGGGAGAGCGAGCCGCCGCGGTGAGCCGCCGCAGCCAGGTGCAGGAGGCTCGCCAGCTGCTCGCGGTCGACTGGAGGAGCGGCCTCGTCCTCCAGGCGGTCGACGAGGGGCTGCGCCCGCCGCAGGGCTGCCGCCCGCAGAGCCTCGCGGCGCGGGCGGTCGCGGCGGAGGGGACTGTGCTCCCGCAGGCGCGCCAGCGCCTCGCTCGGGCGGGCTCGGCGCAGCAGCTCGGCGGCCCACTCCACCACCACTGCGTCCCGCAGGACCGG
>JAWLGW010000862.1:0-3589 GCA_041690735.1 Planctomycetota bacterium | reverse complement strand
GACGCCGTGGGCGGCGCCCACCGCCCGGGCCACCTCCTCCTCCAGGGCGCGCCCCTCGTCGCCCAGGACGAACCTCTGGGTGCGCAGCACCCGCAGCGCGGCGGCCTCCAGCTCGCCGGCCAGGGCCTCGTGCTGGGGCGCGAGGTCGAGGAAGGGGACGTTCATGGGCTGCCTCCGGGCTGCAACGGCCGGCCACGATACCCGCTGAGGTGCCTCCAGGGCGGGATCACGTCGACCAGGTCCCAGGCCCGGGTGGCGAGGTACTCTCGGTACGGGTCGCCCAGGGCCCGGGAGAGGGCGCGCTCCTCCGCCAGGTTGCGCACCAGGAGTACCCCGACCGCCAGGGCCGTCGCCAGGGCGCCCGCCGCCTGGCCGCCGAGCGCCGCCAGCCCCGCCATCTCCACGACCAGAGCCAGGTGGAGGGGGTGGCGCAGGTAGCGGTAGATCCCGTCCCGCACCACGCGGTGGCCCTCCCGCACCGCGATCCCCTCGTGGTACCACGCGCCCAGCCGGGCAAGGGCGACGGCGCGCAGCGCCAGCGCCGAGGCGATCAGCCCCAGGCCGGCGCCCAGGCGGCCGGGGGACACCCGGCCCGCCCAGGCCGCCTCGACCGCCGAGGCCAAGGTGACCAGGAACAAGAGGAGCCAGGCCACCACCGACAGGTGCCCTCGCGGCGGCGTCACCAGCGGCGCCCGCCGCTTGAGCCGCCGCTGCGCCCACAGGCGAGCCGCCAGCAGGAGGGCCAGCGGGAGGATGACGACCAGGCCGGGCATGGGCCCGAGGGTAAGGGATCCTCGGCGCCTCCGAGGACTCGCGCGGGCGCGCGTCTCCGCGGGCTCGCGCGACGCCCGCGACCGTCAGCGCGCCACGGGAGCTCTGGCGGAGCGGGCTGTCGCTGAAGCGGCGGCTCCGGACTACTGCTTCGAGTTGGCCACGCCGATCACGCCCACGCCGATCCGCCCGCCAGCGTCGCCGGTGGGCTGGCTCTTGAGGTCGTCCGCCTTGGCGTGGACGACGAGGCCGCGGCCGATGATCGGGTTCTTGAGCCCGGCGATCGTGACGTTCTGCACGGTCAGCTCGAGGTGGGCCTTGCCCTCGGCGTCCGCCTTGATGTTCCCGAGGTCGCCCGCGTGCCGGGTGGGGTCGCTGGGGCCGGCGTGCTCGTGGCCCTGCGGGTTGTAGTGGCCGCCCAGGCTGGTGCCGTCGGCGGCGGTCATGTCGCCGTACTGGTGGATATGGAACCCGTGAGTGCCGTTCGGCTGCAGGTTCTCGATGTCCGCCACCACCCTGACGGCGTTCTCGCCGGCCTGGGTGAACCGGACCACCCCGCGGGCGCGGTTGCCCTCGGTGGGGATGATCACCGCCACGGCCTCGGTCACGTCCTTCCACATGGACTCGTGGTGGTCGACCTTGTCGCCGTGGTCGTGGCCGTGCTCCTGCGCCTCGGCCGGGCTGCTGGAGCAGGCGACCAGGCCCAGGCCGGAGACCAGGAGGCCGGCGGCCAGGACGGGGGACAGGGTCAGCAGGGTGCGCGTGTGCATGGAATCGCTCCTCTTCCTCGGAGATGGGGGCGCCACTCTCCCCGCCGCGTGCAAGGCGGGCAAGGGGGGATCCCGAAGATCGCCCAGCTACTCCGCAAGCCGCTCGAGCCAGTAGCCGGGCCGACGCTTCAGGTGCGCTCGCGGGCCCTCACCAGGGCCGCCTTGGCGTCCAACACCGTCGCGCGCCCCGCGTCCAGATCCGCGATCCGCTTCGCGATGAGCTCCGCCCAGGCATCCTCCGCAGAGAGGTCGTCCTCGCCGGTGTCCAGGCTCTCGATCGAGCGCTGGATGACCTCCCCTCGCTCCTCGGGAGGAAGAGCAAGCGCCTCTCTCAAGACCGAATCTACAGTCGCCATGACTCGAACGTAGCAGGCGTGGTGCGCTCCGCGAAGCCCTCGCCAGGGGCCTATGAGTGGCTGCGCCGCGCGCCGCGCAGCAGGCGCCAGCAGGCGCCGGCGGCGCCCCGCAGGAGGGGGAGCGTCGGCGGGGCCGGGGCCGGGAGCCCGTCGGCGTCGCGAGGGACGCCCACCGCCGCCAGGCGCTCCACCCACCGCTCGGCGACGGCGTCCAGCGCGTGGCGCTCGGCCGCCGCGCGGCCGGCGGCCCCCAGGCGGGACCGCAGGTCGGCGTCGCCGAGCACCCGCCCCAGGGCGCGCGCGAGGGCGGCCGGGTCCGCGAGCGGCGCGAACACCAGCTCCTGCTCGCTGAACAGCGCGCGGAGGCCGGGGCGCTCGGCGGCGATCGCCGGGCAGCCGGCGGCGAGCGCCTCGAGGAGGGCGGTGCTGGCGCCCTGGCGGGTGGCGGGCAGCACGAACACCTGCGCCTCGCGCAGGACCTCCAGCGGCTCGGCGTCGCGGCCCAGGAACCGCACCCGCGCGGCGAGCCCGAGCCGGCGGGCCTCGGCGGCCAGCTCGGCGCGGGCAGGGCCGTCGCCCACCAGCACGACCTCGGGCGCGAGCTCGGCCGGCAGGTCCAGCCGCGCCACCGCGGCCAGGAGGACCTCCAGGCGCTTGCGCGCCTCCAGCGCGCCCACGAAGGCGACCCGGGGCGGCCCCTCCTCGCTGCGGGCCCGGGGCGTGAACCGCCCTGCGTCCACCGCGTCGGGGATCATGACGGTCCGCCCCCGGGACAAGCCGGCGCGCGCCGCCAGCCCCGCCAGGTGGGGATCGGCGACCGCGACCGCCGCCGCCCGGCGCCAGGCTCCGGCGTCTCCGCTCCGGTTCTCCACCTCGTCGCGGGTGAGCTTGATCACCGCCGGCAGCTCGAGGGCGCGCCCCACCCGACAGGCTGCGCCGGCCAGGGGGCCGAAGCCCACGACCGCGTTGAGCCGGCGGTGACGCGTCCACCCCAGCACCAGGGCCGCCGCCTCCAGGCGCGCCGCTCCCCCGCGCCCCGCCGGGACCCGAAAGACCTGCACCAGGCCGCGGGTCTCGGGCCGGAGCGAGGGGCGCTCGGCCTCGCCCGCCGTCACCACGGTCACGGGCAGCCCGCGCTGGGCCAGGCCTCGCGCCAGCAGGCGCGCCTGACCCCCCAGCCCGCCGCGCTCGAAGGAGGGCGCGAGCAGGGCGATCCCGCGCAGGGTCATGGGCGGCTGCGACAGCGCCCGCTCGTCCCGCCCCACCGGCTGCGCGGCGTCCGCCCCCGCGCGGGTCACCAGGCGGCGCGCCCGCTCGCCGGGCGCCGCGCGCTCCGGCGCGGGCGCGCTCACGAGGGCGCTCGCGCGAGCTCCTCGCGCATCCAGGCGGCCGTGCGGGCGAGCCCCTCCCGCAGCGAGACCTGCGGCGCGTAGCCCAGCTCCGCCCGGCCCCGCGTCAGGTCGGCCTCGGTGCGCGCCATGTCCCCGGCCGCCGCCGGCTGCCGATCGACCACGACCGGACGCCCCGCGGCGACCTCCAGCGCGGCGATCAGCTCCTGCATGGAGGCGGTGGCCCCGCCGCCGAGGTTGTAGACCGACAGCCCCGGGCCCGCGGCCGCCCGGTCCAGCGCCGCGATCGTGCCCGCGACCACGTCGTCGACGTAGGTGAACTCCCGGACCACCGAGCCGTCGC
>JAWLGW010000861.1:0-3597 GCA_041690735.1 Planctomycetota bacterium | reverse complement strand
CCGCCGCCCGCACCGGGGTGATGGTGGTCGAGGGCGAGGACTTCCACCGCGTCCTCAGCCGCCTGTGGAACGAGTTCTATCTGTGGGGGACCGTGTTCCGCGACGCGCCGGTTCGGGTGTTCCACCCCAAGATCCGCACCTACGAGGAGCTGCTGCGGCGGTACGACGCCGGCAAGCACGTGTTCGCGGCCGCGCTGCTCGAGCTCCTGGGCGCCGAGGAGGACGACGCCACCGACGAGGACGAGCTCGAGGCTGCGGACCGCGAGCCGGGCGAGGAGTGAGCGCCTCCGCCGGCTCGACGGGCGCCGCCTTGCCGCCACGCCTGGTGATCGCGGGGACGCCGTTCCCGGCCCCCGCCGCGCTGAGCGCCGTCCCCGAGGCCCTGGCCGCGGTCGTCACGGTGCACGCGACGGGCCAGTGGGTCGCGACCGGGCCCGGGCTCCTGCTGGTGCGCGATCGGGTGTGGATCGTGCTGCCCCGGGCCTACGGCGCCACGCCGCCGGCGGGCGCGGCCGAGAACGCCGAGCGGGCGGCCCTGCTCGTCTCCAGCCTGGCCCGCTACCGCCACGAGACGCCGGCGCAGCGGGCGGTGGCGGACGACGACGGCGCCCTGCGCGACCCGCTGGTCACGGTCGGCGAGGCGGCCGACCTGGTGGACCAGGTGGAGGCGGCGCTCCTCCTGTGGGCGGACTACCAGCGCGAGGGGCCGCTGATCCCGGCCTCGCCGCGGGTGACCACCCGCCACGCCGGGCGCGCCCTGTGGCCGCGCACGGTGCGCGAGGGCGCGCCCCTGCACGGCCGCGGCGGGGTGGTGTTCCAGCAGGTGTTCCGCAGCCGAGTCCGTCCCGACCCCGACCACGAGCTGGCGCTCGTCCACCGCGGCGCCTGCGCCGAGGTCGGCGCCCGGTTCGGCCTGGGGCACGTCGAGGTCGAGGCCCTCCCCACGCCGCGCGAGGCGCTGCAGGTGGTCGCCCGCCAGGAGCGCTCCTGCTTCGCCGACCGACCGCGGCGGCTGGTCGCCCTCCTGCGCCGCTACTACGCGGCCCGCGCGGCCGCCGGCCGCGGCAGCGACCGGGTGCAGGCCCTGCTGGCGCGGCGGTTCGAGTACGTGTGGGAGCGCATGCTGCAGGTCGCCCTGCGCCACGAGGGCGGCGCGGAGGAGCTGACCGGTCGCTACCACCTGCCCGGCGGCGCGGGCTCGCTGGCAGGCCTCCGCCTCCGCCCCGACCTGCTGACCCGCGCCCGCCTGCACGACGGCCGGCAGGTCCTGCTGGTCCTCGACGCGAAGGACTACGCCGCGGACCATTGGCCCAGCACCCCGGACCTCTCCAAGCAGATCCTGTATCGCCTGCTCCTCTCGGACCGCGTCCGCCCTGGCGGCCTGCCCCTGGAGGCGATCGGCAACGCCTTCCTGTTCCCGGCGGTCGACCCGCAGCGGGCGGTCCGCGTCCGCGGTGTCCACCGCTTGAAGCAGGCGGGCGGCCTCCAGGCCGGCCGGCCCGGCTGGGTGGCGGGCCTGGACGTCGACCTCGAGCGCGTGACCCGCGCCTACCTCGCCGGCCGCGCCGACGAGGCGCTGCGGCGGGAGGTGGCTGAGGAGGTGTTCGCGACGCTGGCTGAGTGAGGCGCTGGGACTCTTGCGACCTTGTGGAACGCGCCGGCGGCGAGCCCCAACCTGTCGGAGCAGTCAGCTAACATGATCCGAACATGCGAGGTCGCTGTGGCGAGTAACTCCTCGATCGAATGGACGGAGACGACTTGGAACCCGGTTACGGGGTGCACCAAGATCTCGCCCGGCTGCAAGCACTGCTACGCCGAGCGCATGGCTCGCCGGCTGGTAGCGATGGGTTCGGACCGCTACCGCAACGGCTTCGACGTGACGTTGCAACCGGACCTCGTGGAGGCGCCCCTTCTGGCGCAAGCCGAGGCTGGTGTTCGTCAACTCGATGTCCGACCTGTTCCACCGCGACGTGCCGGACTCGTTCATAGCCGACGTGTTCGACGTCATGAGACGAGCGCACTGGCACACCTTCCAGATCCTGACCAAGCGCGCAGACCGGCTGCGCGCGCTGGCGCCGCGCCGGGGTCTCCGCTGCAGGTGCTCGAGCTGCTCGACGAGGCTCGCGTCGCCCACCGGACCAGCATGAGCCTGGTGGAGGCAAACAGGGTCTTCTGCGAGGAGCTGCGTGAGCGGGTCGGGGCGCACCCTGGAGGCGATCGGCAACGCCTTCCTATTCCCGGCGGTCGACCCGCAGCAGGCGGTCCGCGTCCGCGGCGTGCATCCCTGGAGCGCGTGACCCGCGCCTACCTCGCGGGACGCGCCGACGTAGCGCTACGCCGCGAGGTGGCCGAAGAGGTGTTCGCGACCTAGGCAATCGCGCGGGAGAGCGGAGCCTTGCGCTCGAGGGACCCGCTCGTGATGATCGAAGAAGGCGAGGAGGTCCCGCTGGGCGCACCGCTGAGACTCCCGAGCGCGATCGGCGTGGTCCTGGCGCTAAACGCCAAGGACCCGGCTGTCCCTGCAGACCTTCGGCCCTGGCTGGAGGACTTCGAGAGGCAGGTGATCGAGCCGCTGCGGTCGGCGCCCTCGGGGGCCGAATGGGTACGTCGAGCCGACCGCCTCACGCTGACGGCAGGGATCTTGCAGCTCAAGATCGCTTCCCAGGTGTGGCAGGCGCCTGAGGGCCGCACGTGGCTCACCGGTCTGCTCGAGCAGCACCCTTCTCCCGAGTTGCGGCGGCCGCTGGAGGTGAAGGCTCGCGGTGCAGCGCGATTCGCGCTCGACGTTTACGTGTGGGTGGCCGAGGTCGCGCTGAAGGCAGTCGAGGAGCTCCCCGAGGACGAGTTGGCGCCAATGGCCAACGAGGCGGAGACGACGGAGTGGCTCAAGCAGCACTTGCGAGCGAGGGAGCAAAGCGGCCTCTCGTCGCAGGTCGATCAGATGCTGCTGCTGGAGCTCGGTCTGCTGACGCTGATCGGAGAGCAGGAGCCGGTGCCAGGGGAAGAGGTCGCTGTCGAGGCCGCGTGGGAGGCCTACAGCCATGCCAGGTCGCTGAGCCGCCAGTTCGCCGCGGCAGGCTACGAGGTGCCTGTGGAACAGCCGGCCGAGGCTCGAGAGCGGGCCGCTCAACTGGTGAGTCGGGTTGCCGCCCGGTGGTCGTCAGAGGTCGCGGGCGCCGTCGAGGCTGCCCGGTGGCGTCGAGCCTGACGAGCATCGCGGATGGTCGCGGATTCCTCGTCACCGGCGGTTTACGTGGTCGACACCTGCGCCTGGGCTCCGCTGCTCGATCCGCGCAAGGGAGGGCATGAGGACGCGCGGCAGGCCTTCGCGAAGTTGGTCGGCGACGGAGCCACGATCGTGGTGCCGGTGTTCGTGTGGTACGAGCAGCGGCGCGGTCTGCTGTCGGCTGGCGCCGAGCGTGCACTCCGCGAGTTCGACCGTTTCGTGAGCTCGTTCTGCGCTGTGGCGTCGTTCGACGTCGTGGTGGCTTCGCGGGCCGCGCTCCTGTGGCGCGATCTTCGCCAGGACGGAAGGACTCCGGGCGAGCTGGACCTCCTGATCCTGGCGACGGCGCTGCACGCGAACGCGGTGGTCGT
>JAWLGW010000860.1:0-3616 GCA_041690735.1 Planctomycetota bacterium | reverse complement strand
AAACGGAGGCGCACGAGCATGGATGGTCGCGTCGACCAGCCTCCGAGCCAGAAGACGCTCTCGCGCGACCATCCATGATCGTGCACCTCCGTTTAGGGGCGCTGCGGGCAGGCAGGAGCGGCGTGGCGGGCCGGCTGGTGGAGCCTCGATCCGACGCGCGCGAGCTTGCTCGCCAGCGCCTGCGGCCGCCGCCGACCGTCGTGCTCTGCCTCAGGGGGTCATGGAGACCACCTGCCGCACCGCGCTCACGAGGGCGCCGGCGTCCACCGGCTTGGCGAGGTGCCGCTGAAAACCGACCTCGCAGGCCCTCGCCAGGTCGTGCTCACCCGCGAGCGCCGTCAGGGCGACCGCGGGCAAGGGGGGCCGCCCCTGCGCCCGCTCCTGCGCCCGGAGCTCGGCGAGGAGCGAGTATCCGTCGCGCAGCGGCATCGCGATGTCCGCGAGCAGCACCTGCGGCGGTGCTTGCGTAATCCGCTCCAGCGCCTCAGCCGCTGAAGACGCAGTCCGCACCCGGGCGCCCTCCAGGGACAGGAGCTGGGCGACCGCCTCGCGCCCCAACCGGTCGTCGTCGACTACCAGCACGTCGAGGCCGCTGAGATGGCCGGGAGGCTGGTCGCTCGAGGCCGTCGGAGCGGCCTGCTCCCACGGCGGCGCGTCCGCCTGCGCCGGCGCGATCAGCGGCAGCCACACGGTGAAGGTCGCGCCCTTCCCCACTCCGGGGCTCTCCGCCGCGGCGCTCCCGTCGTGCAGGTCGAGCAGGCGCTCGACGATGGCCAGCCCCAGGCCCAGCCCGCCGCTGGTCCGGGTGCTCGAGCTGTCCTCTTGGGCGAAGGGCTCGAAGATGTGGGGCAAGGCCTCGGGCCCGATCCCCCGGCCCGTGTCGTGGACGGCCACCTGGATGAAGCGCCCGGCGCGCCCGCGGCCGTCCCGCTCCGCCGGCTCGACCCGAACGGTCACTCGCCCGCCCGCCTGGGTGAACTTCACGGCGTTGGCGAGGAGGTTCGAGAACACCTGCTGCAGGCGCATGGGGTCTGCGTGGACCAGGCCCAGACGAGCCGACTCCTCGAGCTCGACCTCGACCTGCTTCTCTCGCGCCAGGGGCCGGATCGACTCCAGCGCAGCCAGCAGCGGCGCGGCGGGGTCGACGTAGATCTTCTCGATCGTGAGCTTGCCCTTGGTGATCCTCGAGACGTCCAGCAGGTCGTCCACGAGCTGGGCCTGCATGAGCGCGTTGCGCTCGATCGCCGCGGCGGCGTGCTCGACCCTGTCCAGGCCCAGCCGTCCCTTCTTCAGCATCTGGGCGTACAACAGGATGGGGCTCAGGGGGGTGCGCAGCTCGTGGGAGAGCGTGGCGAGGAAGGCGTCCTTCGCCCGGCTCGCCTCCTCGGCCAGCGTCCGCGCCTCCTGCTCACGTCGGAGCAGCTCGCCCCGCTCGGCCTCCGCGCGGACGCGCTCCGTGACGTCCCGGAGGAAGACCACCAGCCGCCCGCCCGACTCGGGCAGATAGACGGTGCTGACCTCGATGTCGACGGTCGTCTCGTCCTTGCGGCGGTGGCGGGTGAGGAACCGGTCGGAGCCGTTGCGGGTCAGGGCCTCGATGTGGCGGGCGGTCTCCGCCGCGCTCTCCTGCGCCTCGACGTCACGGATCGACATCTGGAGCAGCTCTTCACTGGAGTAGCCAATGAGGTCGCAGTAGGCCTGGTTCACCTCCAGGAAGCGGCCCTGCAGGTCGGTGGTCCAGTAGCCGTCGATCGACGTCCGCAGCACCGTCTCGTAGTGCCGCTCCCGCTCGCGCAGGACCTCCTCGAACCGCTTCCGCTCGGACACGTCCCGCAGGAACCCGCTCCAGACCACGTCCCGGTTGGGCAACCTGCGGGGAGCGGCCTCCCACCGCAGCCAACCCGCGGCGGCGCCTTCGGCGCCCGCCACCCTGTGCTCGAGCGCCAGCGCCTGCGGGGCGCGGGCGGCGGCGCTCACCTGGTCGAGCGTCTGCTGACGGTCCTCGGGATGGATCGCGGCGAGCAGCTTGCTCGGGTCCTCGTACAGCTCGTCCGCCGGACAGCCGATGAGCTGCGCCGCGGCGTCGCTGAGGAACTGGAGCTCGAGGGTGCCGTCGCGCCGCTGCAGGGCGTAGAACGCCCCAGGAGGGCGGTACCCGTCGGCGTCGAAGCCGGACCAGAATCGACGCAGCTCCAGCAGATCGGGGAGGGCGTCGGTGATGTCGAAGCAGATTCCGAGGTAGCGCGGATCACCGGGTGGCGCGGGAGCGCCCGTCCAAGAGATCCACCGGTACTGACCGTCCGCGCGCAGGAGCCGCAGCCGGGCCAAGAAGGGCGCGCTCCGCGCCGAGGCCGACCCATACTCCGCCAGGAACCGCTCGCGGTCTTCCGGATGGATCCGGCGCGTCCAGCCGAGCCCCCGCTCCTCGTCGAAGCTGCGTCCGGAGAAGGTCAGCCAGGCAGGATCGAAGGTCTCGAGCTCGCCGCCTTCGCTGGCCGCGCAGGTCATCTCGGTGATCGCGTCGATCCGCGCCTTACCCATGGCCGGGCACCCTTGCCGACATCTTCCCAGACCCCGGCGTACATGGGGCTGAGGGTCCCCGATTCCGGCGGCACCCCTTGCCAGGGAACGGCATCCTCGATCCTGGTCGGTCGGGTCGACACCTGCGCGAGCGACGAGCCCCCTCAGCTGCGAAACGGGATGCGACGGATCGGCCTCAGCTGACTCGCCGAGGAGCCCCGCGTCTCAGCGACAGCTCTTCTCGGCGCTCTTGGTGTCCTCGGCGGTCGTTCTCGGTGCACTTGGCGGCGAGCTCCTCACGGCCGGCTCAGGAGAGCCCAAGGTGTCGTCCCGAGAGACTCTTCGACGCTCCCTGGGGTGAGGGGTAATGGATCGGCTCGTGGACTCTCGCACAGGCACTAGCTGCTCCTCACCTCGCCGAACCGCGCGCGGACCGCCGCCGCCTCGGGGCGCTGTAGGTAGGGCCGACGCAGTGCCTCGGGCAGCCGGGCCGAGACCTCGCGCAGCACGTCGAGCGCGGTGACGAGGTCGGTCAGCTCCGCCTCCCGGTCGCCCCGCGCCCGCCGGGCCCGCGCCCGCAGCCAGGCGGCGGCGCCGGTCAGCTCGAGCAGGCCCCGGGCCTCGGCGGCGGCGAGCGCCTCCCCCGCGGCGGCCTCGGCCTCGCCGGGGGCGTCCGCCAGCAGCAGCTCGCCCGAGAGCAGGAGCGCCCGCAGGCGGGCGGGCCGGCTGCGGGCGCCCGGCGGCGCGGCATCGAAGGCGGCCAGCGCGGCGCGGGCGCCCGCGGCGTCTCGGCGCGCCGCGGCGAGCTCGCCCCGCAGGAGGGCCTGCTCCGCCAACTGAGGCACGTTGCCCAGCTCGGTCGCCAGCGCGCTCGCCCGCGCCAGGGCGGCCTCCGCTGCCGGCGGGTCGCCCGCGGCGCGCTCCGCCTCGGCCGCCGCCAGCCGCGCCTGCGCCTCGATCCAGCGCGCCCCCAGCTCGGCGGCCAGCGCCTCGGCTCGCGCCGCCTCGGCGCGGGCGCCCGCGCCCTCTCCCGCCGCCGCCACGAGACGCGCCCGGCGGAGCGCGGCCAGCGCCCCGCCGCTCCGGCACCCCGACC
>JAWLGW010000859.1:1402-3618 GCA_041690735.1 Planctomycetota bacterium | reverse complement strand
TCTTGGCCCGGTCGACGTCGATCCCCGAGGCGCGCGCGGCCGTCTCGTCGGCCTTGATGGCCGCCCAGGCCCGGCCCACGCGCGAGGCGTGCAGGCGGCGCGCGGCCACGACGACCAGCGCCAGGACGACGCACACCACCAGGTAGTACTGCCAGGTGTCGCTGTAGAGCGGGGCGCCGAGCACCGAGGGCCGGTACTGCGAGGCCAGCTTGATGCCGAAGGCGCCGCCGGTGAGCCACTCCTCGTTGAGGGTGATCAGCCACACGATCTCGGCGAAGCCCAGGGTCACGATCGCGTAGTAGTCGCCCGTGAGGCGCAGGGTGGGGATCCCCCGCAGCACGCCGATCAGGGCGCAGGCCAGGCCCGACAGCACGATGACGAACAGGTAGCCGCCCGCGAAGTCGAACGGCCGCTCGCCGCCCAAGGACGGCATGCCGCCCACCGGCAAGAACCACTCCCCGGGCTCGAGCACGACCCCCTCCGGCAGGACCCCCGGGGGGATCGTCGCCGGCGCCGCCTCGAGCAGCACCAGGTCGAAGGTCAGGATCGCGCCGGTGGCGAGGAAGGTGACGTAGCCCAGGTCGAGCAGCCCCGTGTAGCCCACCACCACGTTGAGGCCCAGGGCCATGATGGCGTAGATCGACACGAACAGGACCACGTTCGAGGCCCGGTGGTCGAAGCCCAGCAGGAGGGGCAGCAGGACCAGCAGGAGGGCGCCCAGCCCCACCGACCCCAGCTGGGTCCAGTCGCGGCGCAGCCAGGCGTCGCCCAGCGGCAGGTAGCGCAGCAGCCCGCTCATGCCCGCGCCGCCCCGGCCTTGCCGAACAGGCCCCAGGGACGGAACAGGATCACCAGGATCATGAGCCCGAAGGCGAACACGAAGTCGTAGCGGGCGTCGACCACCTGCCCCACCGCCTGGGTGATCCCGATGATGAAGCCGCCGGCCACGGCGCCGCGGATGCTGCCGATCCCGCCCAGGACGGCCGCCGCGAAGGCGATCACGCCCGGGTAGTACCCCATGCGGAAGTAGATGTTCCCGCCGACCTTGATCGCGTACAGGATCCCCGCCACCGCGGCCAGCGCCGAGCCGATCATGAACGTCACCACGATCACGTAGTTGACGTTCACGCCCATGAGCGAGGCGGTCTCCTTGTCCTGGGCGCAGGCCCGCATGGCCCTACCGATCTTGGTCCGCGCCACCAGGAAGTTGAGCCCCACCATGAGGACCACGGCCGCCAGCCAGGTGACCAGCTCCTTGCCCTTGAGGGTGGCGCTGCCCAGGGTGATCACGTCGCTGCTCAGGAAGGCCGGCAGCACCGCCCCCGGGAAGTGGCGGTAGTCGGCGCCCCACACCAGCTGGGCCACGGTCTGCAGGGTCAGGGACATGCCGATGGCGGTGATCAGCGCCGACAGGCGGTCGGAGGTGACGTTCGCCCTGGGGCGCCCCAGCTTGCCGAGCAGGCCCAGGATCGCGGCCGTGAACAGCCCCAGCGGGATCAGCCCCAGCGCCGCCGCCAGCGCCAGGGACGCGCCGCCCAGCGAGCGGCGGGTCACCTCGAAGTAGGCGATGGTCAGGATCCCCATGGCGATCAGGCCCACGATGGAGAGCCGGTCGGCCAGGGGGTGGTTCCGGCGCAGGGGGAGGTAGGCGGTGAAGTCGATGATCGAGCCCAGGACCGCGCACAGCACCATGGCCAGCACGATCGCCACCGCCAGGGGCATGTTGGTGTTGGCCACCAGCAGCAGGCCGGCGTAGGTCCCCAGCATGAACACCTCGCCGTGGGCGAAGTTGATCAGCTGGATGATCCCGTACACCATGGTGTAGCCCACGGCGATGAGGGCGTAGATCGCCCCCAGGGTGAGCGCGTTGAACAGCGTCCCCCAGGAGAAGATGCCGTCGAGGACCTCGATCACGTGGCCGACGCTCCCGTCGCTACGCCGCCGCTACTCCTTGAGCTGCTTCTCGGCCGCGACGAACTTGCCCTCCTTCACCACGGCCACGTGGGCGCCCTTGCTGTAGCAGTCGCCCTCGGCGTCGAAGTAGGTCAGGCCGGTGATCCCCGAGTAGGCGGTCTCCTTGCTCGTGCGGCTGGCCAGCCAGTCGCGGATCTTCTCCCGGTCGGGGCCCGCCTCGTCGATCGCCTGCAGGACCATGCCGACCGCGTCGTACGTCAGGGCGGCCCAGGTGTCGGGGTCCTTGCCGTACTGGCTCTGGA
>JAWLGW010000859.1:0-1392 GCA_041690735.1 Planctomycetota bacterium | reverse complement strand
CTGGAACTTCTCGAAGAAGCCCTTGGCCACCGGGTCGTCCTGCGCGGCCTCGAACAGGAAGGGCGTGGTCACCAGCGCGCCCGCGGCGGCCGCGCCGGCGGTCTTGATGAACTCCTCGTTCATGACGCCGTCGCCCGCGATCACGGGCACCTTCATGCCGAGGTCCTCCCGCGCGGTCTTGGTGATCAGGGCGGCCTCGTTGTAGAGGCCCGACACGAAGATCACGTCGGGGGCCTTGTCCTTGACCTGCTCCACCAGCGGCTTGAAGTCCTGGGTGCGCTCGCCCACGAACGAGATGGGGTCGATCACCTCGAGCCCCTGCTCCTTGGCCTCCTTGACGAACGACTCCATCAGCCCCTTGCCGTAGTCGTCGTTCTCGAAGAACACCGCCGCCTTGCCGGCGCCGAGCACCTTCCTGGCGTAGCGGGCCAGGAAGATGCCCTGGTAGTCGTCCCGGTACAGGTTGCGGAAGGTCCAGGGCGAGCCGGCGCACACGCTCACGTTGGTCGAGCCGGGGGAGAACTGGACCACGCCCTTGCGGTTGTACTCCTCCTTGGCGGCGTTCGAGCAGGTGGAGTTGAAGTGCCCGATCACCAGCAGGACGTCCTTGTTCGACGCCACCTTGCGGGCGACGTTCGCCGCCTCGCTGGTGTCGGCCCGGTCGTCCTCGAACACCGCCACGACCTTCTTGCCGTCGATCCCGCCGGCCTCGTTGATCTCGGCCAGCTTGAGCTCGGTCGCCGCCTTGATCTGCTCGCCGAAGGCCGCGCTCTTGCCGGTCAGGGGCGCCGCCACCGCGATCGTGTACTGCGCCGCGCTCGACCCCTCGGAGGTGTTGCCGCCAGGCTCAGGGCAACCAGCCGTCAACACCGCAGCCGCGGCCACGGCCAGGAAGTGCCTACGCTTCATGGAGTTCCTCCTAGGGTCGGGGTCGAGCGGCGTATGTTACGCAACGGCCTCGCTCTTGCAACCGGATGGTGCCCCCGCCGCGGCCCTCGCCAAGGAGCGGCCGAGTCCGCCGACAGCCGCAGCTGCCGGGAGGAGCGGCCGATCGAGCGACAGCGAAAGGTGCAGTCTCCCGGAGCGCCGGTCGCCATGCCCAATCATCTCTCGCCGATGGAGGCTGGCTCAGCGCGGATCACCGCCCCCCAGAAGCGTTCGCGTCGTCCCGCCCGCGAGCGGTTCGATCCCCCCCCAGCGAACGCTACTTCATGATCTTGAAGCCGCGCGAGACGCTGCGGATCTCCTTCGACTTGGCGTCCTTGATCCGCAGGGTCACCCGCACCGCCGGCGGCACCCAGGCGGCCCGGTAGGCCACCTCGATCGGGTCAGAGGCCGACTGGGGGACCTCGATCGGCTCGGCGAGCTGGATCCGCAGCTCGCTGGCCGGCA
>JAWLGW010000858.1:0-3628 GCA_041690735.1 Planctomycetota bacterium | reverse complement strand
CGCGCGGGCTACGCGCGAGGCCCGCTCCCGGCTCGAGGCCGGCGACCTCGACGGCGCCGCGCGGCGCCTCGCGGAGGCCCGCCGGCTGCGCCCGGGGGCGGCCGAGCTCCTCGAGCTGCAGCAGCGGCTGGAGCGACGGCAGACGAGCGGGGCGCTGCTCGCCCGCGCGCGCCAGCGCGAGGCGGCGGGGGAGCTCGCCGAGGCGGTGGCCGCCTACCGCGAGGCGCTCGAGACGGTGCCCGCCGACCAGCGGGGGGCGGTGCACCAGGCGATCCGCCGCTGCGAGACGCTGCTCACCTCCCTGGCGGAGAAGGGCGAGCGCCAGCGCCGCCGGGACGCCGCGATAGAGGCCCTGCGGGGCTCGCGCGCGGCCGAGGCGGTCGCGACGCTGGAGGCGCTCCAGCGCGAGCGGGAGGACCCGCTCACGGCGCGTCTCCTCGACCTCGCGCGGCGGGTGCAGGACATGGTCTACGTCCCGCCGGGCCCGTTCCTCATGGGGAGCTCGCCCGGGGGCGCCGCCCGAGACCAGGAGGTCCCGCAGCGCGAGGTGGTCCTGCCCGGGTATTTCCTCGCGCGCACCGAGGTGACCAACGAGGCCTACGCCGCCTTCGTGGAGGCGGGGGGGGCGCCGCCGCCGAGCCACTGGACGCGGGCGGTTCGCCGCGCCGACGGCCTCACGCGCACCTACGAGCCGCGCCTGGGCGACCACCCGGTGACGTTCGTCTCCTGGTCCGAGGCGCAGGCCTACGCCGAGTGGCGCGGGGCCGCCCTGCCCACCGAGGCCCAGTGGGAGAAGGCCGCCCGCGGCGCGGACGGTCGCTCCTACCCCTGGGGAGAGGCGAGCGGGGTGCGGGCGCACGTCCAGCGAGGCCCCGACCGGTTCCGGGTCGCGCCCACCGCCCCCGTGGGGGTCCACGCCGACGACCGCAGCCCCTACGGCGCCTTCGACATGGGCGGGAACGTCCAGGAGTGGACGCGCGACGTGTACGCCCCCTACCCAGGCGCGCCGCGCGGGCTGCGCCTCCCCCAGGGGCGCCGCACCCTGCGCGGCGGCTCCTTCCGCTGGCCCCTCCGCGACGCCCGCTGCGCCGCCCGCGACGGCGCCCCCGAGGCGTCGTACCGCGACGCGGGCGTCGGCTTCCGCCTGGTGGTCGAGGTGCCCGAGGGGCTGCCGCTGCGGTAGCGTCCCGACGCACGCCCCGGAGAGGCGCTTCGCGACCGGAAGGTCTGTCCTACAGGTCATCTGCCCCCTTCTCATTCTCCTCTCTCCCGGTCGACCTTCCTGCTGGCTCCTGCTCGCACGTCTCGCGTTCGAGGCCCCCGCACCTCGCCCGACCCTCCGCCCGCGGTATCCTTACCGCCATGCGGATCGTCATCGTCGGCGGCGGTGTGGTGGGACAGAACCTCGCGGAGGCCCTCGTCGCCGAGGAGCACGACATCACCGTCATCGATCAGTCCCGGGAGGTGGTGCGGCAGCTCTCGGAGCGGCTGGACGTGTTCGCCCTCCAGGGCGACGGCGGCAGCCCGCGGATCCTCGAGGAGGCGGGGGTCAAGGAGGCGGAGATGGTGGTCGCCGTCACCGACTCCGACCACCTGAACATGTTCATCTGCCTGCTGTCGGAGTCGATGGGCGTCAAGAACAAGCTGGCCCGGGTCCGCAACGAGGACTACAGCGAGCCGCGCTTCCTGGAGCTGATCCGCGGCAAGCTGGCGATCGACCGGATCATCAACCCCGAGGCGCTCGTCGTCGAGCACATCGCCCAGATCATCACCGCCCCCGGCGCGACCGACGCCCACGAGATGGCCGGGGGCGCGATCCGGCTGCACACGTTCAACATCCACCCGGGGGTGCGGCTGGCGGGGCGGAAGCTCAAGGACGTGCGCGGCCTCCTCCCCGAGGACCACCCGTTCGTGATCGTCTCCCTGATCCGCAACGGGACCATGCTGCTGCCCGGCGGCGAGGACGAGATCCGACCCGGCGACCGGATCCACGTGGTCATGGCGCGCGAGACGCTGCCGGCCTTCCTGCCCCTGGTCGAGCGGCGGCGGGTGTCGGTGGAGCGGGCGTTCGTGTTCGACGCCGGGCGGCTGGCCCATGCCATCGCGAGCCGGGTCGAGCAGATGGTCCCGGGGGTGATCGTGTTCGAGCCCGACGTGCAGCGCGCCAACGCCGCCGCCCTGTCCCTCGAGCACGCGCTCGTCGTCAACGGCTTGCCGACCGACCTCGACCTGCTGCAGGAGTACGACATCCGCACCTGCGACCTGTTCGTCGCCGCCGCCGAGGACGAGGAGCAGAACCTGATGGCGGCGCTCCTCGCCCGCCGCCACGGGGCGCGCAAGATCATCGTCGTCACCCGCAAGGCGGCCAACGTGCCGCTCCTCGAGTCGACGGGCATCGACGTGGTGATCGAGCCCAAGATGCTGACCGTGTCCGAGTTCCTGACCCACGTGCGCGGCGCGCGGGTGCTGTCGGTCGCGCGGGTGGAGGGCGACGCGGAGGCGGTGGAGCTCCTGGCGACCCGGCGGGCGCCGATCGTGGGGGTGCCGCTCAAGGACGTGCAGGTGCCCAAGGGCATGCTGGTGGGGGCGATCATCCACCACGACGACGGCGGGCGCGTCGAGGTCGCCACCGGCGACAGCGTGGTGAACCCCATGGACAAGGTGATCGTGTTCACCCTGCCCGAGGCGCGCGCGCAGGCCGAGAAGCTGGTGAGTCCCGGCCGGTGAGGGAGCGCGCGGCTCCTCCTCGGCGAACGCCCCGGCGCGTGGTGGCCCTGGCGCTCGCGCTCGCCGGGCTGGTCGGCTGCCCGGCGCCCGGGCCGGCGGGGGGCGCGCCCTCCTCCGCCGCGCGCCCCCGGGTGGTCACCCCCGCCCCCGCCCTGGCCGAGATGATCTGCGCGATCGGGGCCGGCGAGCACCTGGTCGGGGTGTCGCGCTACTGCACCCACCCCCCCGAGCTGCAGCGGCTGCCCCGCATCGGCGGGATCGTCGACCCCAGCCTGGAGGCGATCGCCGGGCTGCGCCCCGACCTGATCGTGGTGCAGGGGGCCAGCGAGGCGCTCACCGAGCTGGCCGAGCGGCAGGGGTACCGGCAGGTCCGCTTCGAGGTGGAGACGGTGGCCGACGTGGCCGCCGCCCTCACCCGGCTGGGCGAGCTGCTCGGGCGTCCCGAGGGGGCCGCTCGCGAGGTGACGCGCCTGGAGCGGGCGCTGGCGCGCGCGCGGGCTCGTCGCCCGGAGCGCCCCCCCGAGGTCCTGCTGGTGCTCGGCCACACCCCTGGCGAGCTGGGCGCGATCTCCGCCGCGGGCGCCGGCACCTTCTTGTCGGAGTGCCTCGAGGCGGCGGGCGGCGCGAACTGCTTGCGCGGCGAGCGCGGCCGGCGCTACCCCATGATCCCCAAGGAGCGGGTGCTGGAGCGGGCGCCGGAGGTGATCATCGAGCTCCACCCCGAGCCGCCCTCCCCCGAGGTGGCGGCGCTCCTGCGGGCAGACTGGGCCCCGCTGGCCGCCGTCCCCGCGGTGCAGCAGGGTCGGATCGAGCTGGTGGCGGGGAGCGAGGTGCTGCTGCCGGGGCCGCGCCTCGACCGGCTGGTCGAGAAGCTGCAGCGGGCGCTCGGCATCGACGCCCT
>JAWLGW010000857.1:0-3629 GCA_041690735.1 Planctomycetota bacterium | reverse complement strand
CGGGGCCCGCCGCCAGCACCTGCCCCTGGGGGTCGATCAGGACCAGGTAGGGGCGGAGCGCGACCCCGTGGTCGAGCCGCGCCGCGCCGCCGGGATCGGCGAGCAGGCGCCAGGTCACCCCCTGGTCCGCGGCCGCCTGGCGCAGCCGCGCCCGCTCCGCCTCGTCCACCTCGCCCTCCACCTCGGCCAGTGAGGCCAGCGCGAGGCGGTCGTCGCCGAAGCGCTCGGCGAGAGGGGCCAGCTTGCGCTCCACGAAGGCGCCGGCCGAAGGATGGTCCGGAGACCAGAAGTCGAGCAGCAGCAGCCGACCCGCCACCTCGGCGGACCCGGTGGGCGCGCCCGTCCGCACGTCGACCCCGCTCCACACCGGCGCCGCGCTCCCCGGCCGCACCGCCAGGCGGCCGCGCTCCAGGCGCACCTGCCGGCGGACGCCCGCGGGCAGGTCGTCGCGGCGGCGGTCGAGGGCGTCGAGGCGCGCCCGCAGGGTCGCCTCGGGCTCGGCGCCGCTCGGGCTGCGCCGCGCGAGCTGCAGCCAGGTGGTGGCCGCCAGGCTGAGCTGCACCGGGCTCGCCCCCTCGAGGTGCCGGTCCAGGAAGTGGCCACTCTCCCGGGCCAGCCGGTCCAGCAGCCCGCTCCGCTCGTCGAGGGGCGTGTCCCGCAGCTGGCGGACCAGGGTCTGGAGGCGGGCGTAGTCGCTGGGGAGGGTGTCCTCCGCCGCGGCGTCCTCGGGCCCGGCGCCGGCGGGGGCGGCCAGGCAGGCGGCGACGCCGATCAGCAAGGCGAGCGCGGGGACGAACCGGGGCGGGGCGGGCACAGGTCGATCGTAACCAGCTCCGTCGGACCCCGCCCGCGAGCGACCCTGCAGAGGAGCTTGCCCGCCGGCCGAAGAGGAGGGCGGAGGCCTGCCCATGATCGACGACCGCCGCCGGGATCCCCGCACCGACCCCCACACCTCGCTCCGCAACCTGATGCGCGTCCGGGCCGAGGTGCACGACCTGGCCCTCGCGCTGCTCAGCACCGCCGACGGCATGCTGCTGGCCGGCTCGCGGCAGGACCGCCCGGCGCAGCGGGCGGCGGCCCACGCCGCCGACGCCCTGCGGGGCGACGACGCCGCGGTGTTCGGCGGCTTCACCCGCGACGCCCCCCGCACCGGGGGGCGCCTCAGCGGCCTGCGCCTGGAGGTGGACGGGCGCCCGCTGATCCTGAGCGTCCTCGAGGAGCGCCCGCGCGGCGAGGCGGAGGCGCTGCTGGAAGGGTTGGCCGAGCGGGTGGGCGCGATCCTGTCGGAGCTGCGCCAGCGCGCGGCGGCTTAGTAGTCCTCGTCGACCTGCGCCGCCGGCCACAGCTCGAGGAACTTCGGAGGACGTACGGGTCGAGCCGAGCCAGAAGACGCTCTCGCGCGACCATCCATGATCGTGCACCTCCGTTTAGCAGCGACGGGGGCTCCCCGCTCGTCGAGGGTCACAGCCCCCGGGTCGGGTCGGTGAGGTCGACGCACTCGCCACACTCGATCGCCGGCGGCTGCTCCAGGGCGGCGTCGTCGTCGTCGCCGCGCGCCGACAGGACCTGTCCGCTGCGGCTCTTGTCCCTGTAGACGGTGATCCCCTTGCAGCCGAGGTCGTACGCCAGCCGGTAGGCAGCGGCCACGTCCTCGGGGGTGGCGCTGACGGGGGCGTTGATGGTCTTGCTGACCGCGTTCTCGACGTGGCGCTGGAAGGCGGCCTGCATGCGCACGTGCCACTCGGGGGCGATCTGGTGGGCGGTGCGGAACAGCTCCCGCACGTCGTCCGGCACCTCGGGCTCGTCCGCCAGGTGGCCGCGGCGGGCGACCCGCTCCGCCAGGGCCTCGCTCCAGAACCCGCGCTCGCGGCCGATCCGCTCCAGGGCGGGGTGGAAGAAGGGCAGCTCCACCTCGCCGTCCAGAGCCCGACGCACGTACGCGACGGCGTACAGCGGCTCGATCCCCGACGAGCACCCGGCCAGGAGCGCGATCGTCCCCGTGGGGGCCACGGTGGTCACCGTGGCGTTCCGCCGCGGGGGGTCACCGGCCAGCTGCCAGCGCGAGCCCTCCCAGGCGGGGAACGGGCCCCGCTCCTCGGCCAGGCGCTCCGAGGCAGCGCGGGCCTCGGCGGCGATGAACCCCATCAGCCGGTCGGCCAGCGCCAGCCCCCGCTCGGAGGCGTAGGGGATCCCCAGCCCGATCAACAGGTCGGCCCACCCCATGACGCCCAGGCCCAGCTTGCGGTTGGTGCGGGTGATGTCGGCGATCTGGTCGAGCGGGAAGGCGTTGGTCTCCACCACGTCGTCCAGGAGCCGGATCGCGACGTGCACCGTCTCGCGCAGGCGGTCCCAGGCGAGGTCGTTCCGGGCGGCGTCGACGTGCTTGCGCACGTCGATGCTGCCGAGGTTGCAGGACTCGTACGGGAGCAAGGGGAGCTCACCACACGGGTTCGTGCTCTCCATCTCCCCCAGCGCGGGGGTGGGGTTGACCGCGTTGATCCGGTCCACGAACACCAGGCCCGGGTCGCCCGTGGTCCAGGCGGCCTGCACGATCCGGTCCCACACCTCCCGGGCCTCGACCTCGCGCACCGCCGCGCCGGTCTGGGGGTCGACCAGGGCGTAGCGGCCGCCCTGCTCCACCGCCTCCATGAAGGCGTCGGTGGCGGCGACCGAGACGTTGAAGTGGGTCAGCTCGCGCGGGTCGCGCTTGACGTCCACGAACTCCAGGATGTCCGGGTGGTCGACCCGCAGGATCCCCATGTTGGCGCCCCGCCGGACGCCCGCCTGGTGGACCGCGGCGGTGGCGGCGTCGAACACCCGCACGAAGGCGACGGGCCCCGAGGCGACGCCGCCCGTCGAGATCGGGGCGTGTCGGGCGCGCACCCGCGAGAAGGCGAAGCCCGTCCCGCCGCCGGTGCTGTGGATCCGGGCCGCGTGCTTGATCGTGTCGAAGATCGCGTCGAGCGAGTCATCCACCGGCAGCACGAAGCAGGCGCTCAGCTGCCCCCGCGGCTTGCCCGCGTTCATGAGGGTGGGGGAGTTGGGCAGGAAGTCGAGGCGGGCCAGCATGCCGTAGAACCGCTCCGCCCACTCGGCCACGTCCCCGCCCCAGCGCGCCTCGGCCGCGGCCAGCGCCCGGGCCACCCGCCACAGGAGCCCGGCGGGGCTCTCGGCGGGGCGGCCCTGGCCGTCCTTGAGCAGGTAGCGGGCCTCCAGGATCTGGAGCGCCTGACCGCCGAAGGGCGGCGCGGGCTCGGCGGGCGGCGCCTCGGGGAGGCTCTGGGTCGGTCGGTTCACGCCAACCAGTATAGGAGGGCGCTGCGGTCCCGATCAGACCGGAGGGCAGGGCAACGCCCTGGGGACCAGCGGTACGGAGCACCTCGCGCGGTGCGGGTCATGGCGAGGGGAGGGGAAGCCCGCACCTCCGCCGGAGCGTCTCGGGGGGGAATGTGGGGGGAGGCTGTCGCAAGACGCGAGGAGCGCCTCGCGAGGAGCCCTATCGAACACGGAGTGTCAACAGGGAATATCACCGAGAACAGCGAACGGCTCGTCCTCCGAGACCTAACTGCGTTGCCTCCAGCAGAGCCATTCCCTGTTCTCATTCTCTGTTTGCTGTTGATACTCCGTGT
>JAWLGW010000856.1:3125-3629 GCA_041690735.1 Planctomycetota bacterium | reverse complement strand
CGGCCATGGCCTTGCGCGCGCGCGCGAAGGGGTCGGCGCCGCCGCTGCCGCCGCCGCCGCCCGAGCGCCCGCCGCCGCTGCGGCCGCCGCCGCGGCTCTCCTCGAACAGGGCCAGGTCCTCGTCGGAGGCCGAGAAGGGCACGCCGCGCGCCTTCTTGCGCTTGTCGCCCCCGGAGCGCGGGGCCGGCGGGGCCTCCTGCGAGTCTCCGAACAGGTCGAGCTCGTCCGCGTCGAGCGACTCGAACGGGTCGCCGGCCTGCGAGCGCGAGGCGCCCGAGGAGCGGCGGCCCTTCTGGCTCTTGATGATCTCCATGGCCTCGGCCGGGTTGAGCGGCTCGAGGATGTCGCTCCCGTCGTCGAACGGGTCGCGGCCGCCCCGGGCGTGCCCGTTGGCGCTGCTGCTCGCGCGGCGCTTGCCCGACGCGCGGGCGTCGACGGGAGGGGACAGGTCGAGGGGCAAGGGCTCGAGGCCCTCCATGTCGTCTAGCGGGCGCTCGTCCTCGG
>JAWLGW010000856.1:0-3115 GCA_041690735.1 Planctomycetota bacterium | reverse complement strand
ATGCGCAGCACGACGTCCAGCGGGGGCTCGCTGTCGCGACCGCGGCGAGACGGCGCCGGCAGCTCGTCGCTCTCGGCCAGCAGGTCGAGGGGGTCGATGCTGGAGCGGGAGCCCGTCCGGGAGGGGGGCAGCTCGCCGCTCTCCTCGAGCAGCTCGAGCTCCTCCAGGGCGTCGAGCTGCGAGCCGCGCCGCGGGGACTCGGAGGTCACCTCGTCGTCGTCGAGCAGGTTCAGGTCGTCCTCGAAGGCGGCGGCCTCGCGCGCGGCCGGACGCCCCTTGCGGCGGTGCGGCGGGTCGATGTCGAGGATGTCGCTGCCGGAGTCGTGCAGGCTGCCGGTCGCCTCGAAGGCGCTGGACTCGTCGGGGGGGCTGTCGAGGTCCCGGAACGGGTCCCGCTCCTCCGACGAGGCGTCGTCGTCGAAGGGGTCGCGGCTGCCGGACGAGATCTCGACGAAGGGATCGGGCGACGGGGCCGGCTCGAGGTCTTCGAACGGGTCGTGCCCGGCGACGTCGACCTCGGCGAACGGGTCGCGCTCATCCGCCGGCGGCTGGAGCAGGTCGCTGGAGTCGCTGAAGCTGACCTGCAGCTCGTCGGGGCGCAGCTCGGCCGGGGACGGCTCGGCCGGGGAGGGCTCGGCCGGAGCGGGCGAGCCCGTCGGGGCCGGCGGCGGCGCGGTCCGCTCGGCCGGGGGCTCGGCGGCTTCGCTCCGGCGGTAGGCCAGCAGGGCGGCGTGGTCGAAGCGCGCGCTGCCCGTGCGCGGCTCCTCTTCAGCGGGGGGAGCGGGCGGGGCCATGCGACCCACCGGCGGGCTCATCCAGTCGTCTTCCCCCGAGTCCTCGAGGGAGCGGGCCCGGGCGGACGGAGCGGGAGCGGGAGCGGGAGCGGGAGCGGGAGCGGGAGCGGGAGCCCGCACCGAGGCGCGCGTCTCCTCCACTCGCTCGGGCGGCGGCGGATGGGGCGCGTTCCGCAGGTCCGGCGACGGAGGCGGGGCAGCGCCGCTCCCGGCGGGCACCAGCTTCAGAGCGGTGCCGCAGGAGGGGCAGGCGAGCCCGCCGCGGTGCGCGTTCGCGGACGCGGCCGCAGGGGCGGGCCGCTCCTCGCTGACGTGGGCGATCGCCGGCAGGTCGGGCCAGTTGACCCTCGGGATCGTGTCGGATGGATCGTCGGTGGTGGTGATCTGGCAGCCGGCCTGGACCAGCACCTGCAGCCGCGCCCGCACGACCCCCGCCCGGCGTCCGTCGAGGCCGTCGAGCACGATGATCGGCATGGCCGAGACGATGCTGGCCGCCATGGCCTCATCGAGGTTGAACAGGCGAGCCAACTCGACCCGAACCCGCTCCGCGGCGGGGTTACCGAGGGTATCGGGGCTGCCCTGCTCCAGGGCCGCGAGGATGATCTTGAACGGCCCTGCGGGCTCCATATCTCGCGTTGCTCCTGCTGCCTCACTATCGTCCGGTGCCCGGAGGGTGTCAAGGACAGGAGCGGTGCAAACAAACGAGATAGGACGCCGAATGCCGGCCGCCGCGGCTCGCCGGGCGCGCGGCTCGGAGAGGGGAGGGCCGGAGGCCCGCGGGTCCGTGTTCGGGCGGCGGGTTCCTGCGCCACCCGCCGCCCGTGAAAGCACACTGCAGGCAAGCAACCGCCGGCGCCGACACCAGGAGGGGGGTCGGCCATGGGCGACGACGGGCTTGAGATCGAGCGGCTGCTGGCGGCCTTCGACGAGCACCTGCGCGTGGAGCGCAACCTGTCACCCCACTCCCGGCGGGCCTACCTCGGCGACGCGCGGACGCTGCTCGAGTGGCTGGAGGGCCAGGACCTGGCGGGCGAGCGGCTCCTTCCGGAGCGGGTCGACCGCGACGTCCTGCGGCGCTACCTCGCCGCCCTGCGGGGTCGCGGCCTCAGCCGGGGGTCGGTCCAGCGCCGCCTGGCGGGCGTGCGCGCCTTGTGGCGCTACCTTCGCGCCCGCGGCCTCACCGCGGCGGACCCCACCCGGCTGGTGCGCACCCCGGCGCGCCGGGCGGCGCTGCCCCGGGCCCTGCGCCTCGACGAGGTGCGCGCCCTGCTGGAGGCGCCCGCCGCCGGTGACCCCTGGCCCGGCCGCGATCGGGCGCTGCTCACCACGATCTACGGGGCCGGGCTGCGGATCTCCGAGGCCGTGCGGCTCGACGAGGCCGACCTCGAGGGAGCCGGGGCCGAGACCTGCCTGCGTGTGCGGGGCAAGGGCTCCAAGGAGCGCCTGGCGCCGGTCGGGCTGCGCGCGGCCGAGGCGATCGCCCGCTACCGCCGCGAGGAGCGGGGCGAGCTGCTGGCGCGGGGTCGCCGCCGCCGCTGCCCCGAGGCGCTGTTCCTCAACAAGAACGGCGGGCGCCTCACCGACCGCGGCGCCCGGGGCCTGATCGTGCGCTACGCCGCCCGGGCCGGCCTCCCCGACTGGGTCACGCCCCACACTTTGCGCCACTCCTTCGCCACGCACCTCCTCGAGAACGGGGCCGACCTGCGCGCGATCCAGGAGCTGCTGGGCCACGCCAGCCTGGCCACGACGCAGGTCTACGCCCACGTCTCGACGGCCCACCTGGTCACCGCCTACGCCGCCGCTCACCCGGCGGCGCGGCGCGCCTGACTCGTTGGCGTCCAGGGGGGGGCCCCAGCTCCTCGGCGACTCCAGCGCTCACCCGTCAGCCGTCAGCAGTCAGCCGGAGGCGCCGATCTGGCGCGCTGCGGCGCAGATGGCCGCTCGCGCAGACGCTTCGCTGACTGCTGATCGCTGAGGGCTGACGGCTCTGCCGTGCGCGCTGGCCCCCGCGTGCGTGGCGTGGCCGGGCAGCGCTCCCTAAGATCGCCTCGTCTTGGGGAACGCCGTGCTCGAGGTCTCGCCGTCCGACCCACCGCCGCCGCCGGCCGCTCGCGCGCCCGACGCCGCCGCGCTGGCGCGTGCCCTGCGGCGACGGGGGGTGCCGGGGGTGGCGCTGCTCGAGAGCGCCCTCGACCTCGACGGCCTGGGCCGCACGTCCTACCTCGCCGCCCGACCGCTGGCGGTCGCCGTCGCGGAGCCGGGGCGGCCGCTCGAGGTGCGGACGGGCCCGCCGCAAGCCGCCGCGGCGGTGGCGGCCCACC
>JAWLGW010000855.1:0-3634 GCA_041690735.1 Planctomycetota bacterium | reverse complement strand
GCGCAGCGGGTCGGGGTGGCCGGCGAGGAGCCGCTCGTGATCGAGCAGCTCCACGGGCGGGAGGGTGAGGCGCAGGTCGGTCCGCTGCGACAGCTCGGCGACGAAGCGACCCGCGTGCTCGCGGCTGTCCTGGTCGCGGCCGTCGGCGCGGGCGAACAGGACGAACACCACCTCCAGCGAGCGCGCCAGCCGTCGGGCGCGCTGGTCGAGCGCGGCGGCGCCCGCGGGCAGGGGCGGGACCTCCGCGCCCGCGGCGCGGAGGCGCTCGTGCTCCTCCGCCCGGGTCCGCGCCTGGACGAGCATGCTCAGGGCCTCGAGCTCCTCCCCTGGCTGCCCCTCTCGCGTGCGCGCGCGCTCGAGCAGAGCGACCACCTCCCGACGCAGCCGCTCGCAGCGCTGCTCCTCGCCGCCACCCGTCGGCGCGGGCTCGGTTCGGCCCTGGACGGTGGGCTGGCTTACTGTCGAGCCGCATCCGAGGCAGAGGACCAGGGACGTGAGGCCGATCGCACGGCGGATCATGGGGTGCTCCTCTCGTCGCCCGGCAGCGCGGGTGCGCGGCCGCCGGCGCGTCGACTGACGGTGAGATCCGCGACGCCCCGATGGTTTCAGCGCGGCTGTGGAGGACGACGCTCATCCCGACGCCCCGCGCTTCGTGCACAGCGTGTGCCGTCCGCCGCGGCAGGAGTTGGAGGCGGACGTGCGGTGAAAGGCGTCAAGGATCCGCCGTTGCCGTCAGCCGCAGGAGCACGGCGTTGAACTGCATGGCAGGCCGGAGCACAGGAAGAGCCTAGAAGCGGCCCTCGGTACGCGCCGGGAACAGCGCGCTATGGGCCGTTGCTCTGCATGCAGCATCGAGGAGGAAGCGCTCCGCCTTCCCGGCTCCGCCCGGCCACCACTCAAGCGGACTGCGGCCTCGGATTGCAGACGAACCAAGCGCTACGAGTAGCACGCAGCCCCTTGCCAGTTCTCGAGTGTTGCTCCGCGGGCCACCCACGAGACTGAGGAGCGAATCTGGCAGCATGCGCAGGCAACGGCCTGCCTCGCTCAGATCAGGAGGGGCGTCAGGGCCAAAGCTGAGGGTCGAGACGTTTCCGCGTTTCATGGAGAGAGCGCTGGGGCGAGGACTCGCGGATAACCACTGTCCGACCAACTGGAGGGCCCGATCGAGGTCCCTTCGGTCGTAGCTCGACGGAGCAGCCTCCAGCGCGGCGGAGGCCACGGCTGCGCCAGCTGCAACAAGACAGTCAGACCCGGCCCGGTGCGCACGGCGAAAGAGAGACAGCAGGTCCCTCGGCTCGCCCATCGGGCTTCGGATGGCCAATCGTGCCCCTTCATGGCCACAAGACGCCGCCAGCTCCAGCTTCTCCTGCTCCAGGCTCCCAACCCGCACCCGCTCCAGCAGGTAGGCAGCCTCGTCCTCGACCGATCCCGTCTCCTTCCACTGGCGCTCTAGCTCGCGGAGTCTGCGGTCGGTCATGGCTGACACCTGCGCTCGTGAGCGGGAGGTCCAGTTCGCTCGCAGGGTCGAGCGCCGGTCTACTTTGCGTTCGCGAATACCTCCTCCACAGAGGTCGCGGTCGCGAACTTCTCGAGCCACTCCTCGAGGTCGCGCAGCTCCGCCTGCGCGATCCGGTCCTCGACCGCGGGTCGGAGCTCATGGGGAAAACGGCGCCGGAGTTGCCTTAGCAAGATCTCCCGAGCAGCCTGTTCTCTACCCTCTTGCCGCAGCTTCTCCGCGGTAGTCATGACTGCCTCCTCCGCTCCAGGGGCGATCTCACGGACCAAGCGAGCCAAACGGTCCAGCGGGACGTCTCCGACACTTGAAGTATAGCGGGCGAGCTGTTCGAGGCCGACGGTCCAGTTCGGCTCGTGCGCGAGCCTCGCCACCTCAGCACGCGCCGCTCGCCACACGTCGAGCAGATCTCGACCGCTGCGGGCATGCTTGAAGAGGAGCAGGGCCAAGGTCGTAAGGGAGGGTGCGCGGCGCTCACGCAGCTCACGTCACCGCGAGACGTGCCCAGCTCTGTCGCCCCACGGGACGATCGGTGGAGCCGCCTAGAAGACGGACTTCTTCAGCCCCAGCAGCACGAACACGCCGTTGAACAGCATGTGCAGGCCCGAGCACAGGACCAGGGTCACCAGCCACACCTGCAGGGGCGGCACCCACACGAAGCACAGCAGCAGCAGGCAGCCGATCAGGCTGTCGATCTGGTCGAGGATCACGTAGCCCGGGCCGCCGCGCTGGCCGGCGCCGATGCCGCGCTGGCGCTTGAGGAAGCTGTTGGGGAGCTCGCCCAGCGCGAAGCCGAGGCCCAGGAGGAAGCCGGCCAGGAGGAGGGTGGCGTCGTCGCCGTAGTCGAAGTACTCGAGCTTGGGGAGGCGGTAGATCCCCTGGGGGACGATCGCGACCGCGCTGACGGCGGCGTAGATCAGGAGGCCCCGCCAGGTCTTGTTGTCGCCGAACAGGCGCTTGCCCCGGAAGGTGGCCCCGCGGTCGATCGGGACCTTGAGGCGCTCGAGGAGCTTCAGCTTGATCGCGGCGATCTGCACGGCGGCCGCCACCATGACCGGGACCGCCAGCCACAGGACGCGCAGGACCTCGACCCCGAGCTCACTCGGCGAGGTCAACCGTCCCCTCGCCTCCGTCGATCGTGATCGCGCGGCCGTCGGGGATCCGGCGGGTGGCGCCCGGAATGCCGAGCACCGCCGGCTTGCCGTACTCGCGGCAGATCACCGCCGCGTGCGACAGGAGGCCGCCGGTCTCGGTGACCACCCCCGCCACCCGGTCGAGGACGGCGGTCCAGCCGGGGTCGGTGAAGGGGCAGATCAGGATCGCCCCCGCCTCCACCCGGACGGCCTCCTCGACGGTGCGGGCCACGCGGGCCACGCCCTCGGTCCTGCCCTGGCTGGCGCCGATCCCCCGCAGGGCGCCCGCGGCCGTGGGGGCGCGCTCGCCGCTGAACCGGGCGCCGACTTCGTTGGGGGCGGCGAAGTTGCGGTAGGCCTCGTAGGTCTCGCGGGCCGCGGCCACGTTGCTCCGGTCGTCCGCCAGCAGCTCGCGCCAGGTCATGAAGAAGGCGTCGTCGCCCAGGCCGCGGGCGGCCGCCAGGGCGACCACGTGCCTGCGGATCAGGTAGTAGGTCCGCATGGAGCGGTCGCGCAGCTCCTCGCGCTGCCACAGGAAGGTCCGCAGCCGGTCCAGCTTGCGATCGAAGGCTCGCCGCTTGTGCCAGGGGAGGGCGGCGCGGGTCTCGGCTCGCACTCGCTCGTAGTGGGGGCGGGGGTCCGCCGGCGCGGCGGCGCCCCGGAAGGCCTCCAGCATGCTCGCCACCAGCTCGGGCTCCTCGTCCCACCGCGGGACGCGCAGGTCGAGCTCGCGCCGGCTGTGGTGACGGAACCGCCGCAGCAGCGGCGCGACGTCGGTCTCGCCCGCCGCCGCCATGGCCCGCATGGCCCGGGTGGGCGCCAGGTGCGCCATCTCCGGGAGCGCCGACACCAGCGCCGGGTAGTCCACGGCGGGGAAGGCCTCGCTGAAGTCGATCTTGGCGATGTGCGACACGAAGATCGTGCGGAAGTAGCCCCGCTCGGTGATCCAGAAGGTCTGGGCGATCAGGCGGCGCAGCTGCTCGACGCC
>JAWLGW010000854.1:0-3640 GCA_041690735.1 Planctomycetota bacterium | reverse complement strand
GGTCCTCGAGCTGCTCGTCGTCGTACAGGTAGATCGCCCGCACCAGGTCGTCCTCGCTGCGGATCCTCGCCGCGTGCCCGGCGCTCCACGCCCGGGCGCCCTCCGAGCGGGCGTAGCGGGCGCGGTCGCGGAACAGGAACACCGCCACCTGCCCGCGCTCGTCGAGGCGTCCGCCCAGCTGCAGGCGCGCGATCACCTCGCGGCGGTGCTGCTCGAGGCGCCGGGGGAGCCCGGGGTCCATGTCCTCGAGCTCGTGGAGCAGCGCCAGGTTCGGGGAGCGCAGCCAGCGCCAGCCGGGGCCGACGCCGGGGGCGTGCGCGTCGATCGTGAGCCCCACGCTGGCGAGGCGCGCCAGCTCCCGCAGGGTCGCCAGGGCGGTCGCGTCAGCGTCGGCCGCCACCGCCGGCACGGCCCGGGCGTAGTGACGACGCGCCTCGGCCAGCTCGCCCACCCCTTCGCAGGCGCGGCCGTGGAGGTACAGCGCCCGCCGCCGGAAGGCCGCGTCCTCGGCGTCCGTGAGGGGCGCCGTGGCGGCGCGCGCCAGGGCGGGGTCGTGGCGGAGCGCGCGCCGGGCGACCTCGAGGCGGCAGCGGTGCTCGCGCTGCAGCAGGCCGGGCGACCAGCTGTCGGGGGCGTGCTCCTGCGCCCGCCGGTAGTCCGAGGCCGCCAGCCGGCACTGCTCGGCGGCGTGCCGCTTCTCCCCCCGCTGCGCCAGGGCCTGGGCCAGGCGCGGGCCGAGCTCCGGCTGCCGCGCCACGAGCTCGGTGAGCTCGCGCACGTAGGCCTCGCGCTCCTCGCGCTCGAGGAACGGGTCCCCCTCCCCGGTCCACTGGGCGCCGGGCGAGCCGCCGATCGGGTCGGGGGCGGGCGGCCGCGTGCGCAGGGCCTCGAGGCGCGCCTGCGCCTGCCGCTCCACGGCGGGCTCCCCGCAGCGAGCGGCGCGCTCGAGCAGCCGCGCCTCCCGCTCGTGATCGCCCCCTCGCGCCGCCTGCCGGGCCTGTCCGAGCAGCAGCTCTCCCGGCGACTCGCGCTCGATCCGCGCCACCTGCCGGCGCGGCACGGTGATCTGCCCCGCCAGCGTCTCGATCACGACCGTCAGGTCGTCCTCCGAGACCACGTCGCCCTGAATGCTGTTGCCGTTGGTGAGCCGCACCACGTCCGCGCGGGCGGCGGGGAGGAGGAGGGCGCACAGCAGCGAGCCGAGGAGCGGGCCCGTGAGCGGCGGCAGGGCCGGGCGGGTCATGGGGTCGAGTATGCCGCCCAGGCGTCACGAGCGCGAGGGCCGCCCTGGCACGGGGCCCCGGGATATCGCAATCTGGGGGCGGCCGAGGGGCGCTCCCGCAGGGAGGCTCGCCCGCTCTCCGTCGAAGCCGCGAGGCGTCGTGCCCGAACCCAGCGACTGGAGCACAGCAGCAGGCGAGCCGCCGCCCGCCTCGGGCGGCAGGCCGGCCGTGCCGCCGCCCTCGAGCGGGGGGTGGCCGGCGGTGCGCCCCAGCGGGCGCCTGCCAGGCGTCGCCCCGAGCGGCCAGGGACGGGTGCCGCCCACCTCCAGCGGCGGCTACCCGGCGGTGGCGCCCAGCCAGCAGGGCCGGGTGCCCGCAGCCAGCGGCGGCTATCCTGCGGTCCGCCCCAGCGGACACGGCCCGGTGCCGCCGGCGCCAAGCGGCGGCTATCCCGCGGTCCGGCCCAGCGGGCAGGGACGAGTGCCGCCCCCGACGGGGGGCTATCCGGCGGTCGTCGCCTCCCCCTCGGCCCGCCCTTCGGGAGGCTACCCCGCCGTCCCTCCCGCCACCGGCGCGCGTCCGGCGCTGGGCGCCGCCAGCGGTCAGGGCCGAGCGCCAGCGCCGAGCGGCCTCGGTGCCGTGCCCGCCGAAGTCGCCCGCGACGGCCCCGGCCGCTTCCCGCAGGTCGGCGAGGAGTTCGACGGCTACCGGCTCCGCGAGGTGCTCGGCCAGGGGAGCATGGGCCGAATCTACCGGGCCCGCGACGTCACCGGCCGCAACGTGGCCCTCAAGGTGATCCGCACCTCGGCCGCCAACGAGGAGGGGCTGGCGCGGTTCGAGCGCGAAGGTCAGGCCATGGCCGCGATCCCGCGCCACCCGCACGTGGTCTCGGTCCACAGCACCGGACGGGTGCGGGGCATGCCCTACCTGGTCCTCGACTTCGTGCCGGGCGAGAGCCTCGAGCAGGTCCTCAAGCGCGGGCCGCTGACCCCGGTGCAGGCGGCGCTGGTGACCGAGAAGCTGGCGCGCGCCCTGGACGAGGTGCACAGAGCCGGGGTGCTGCACCGGGACCTCAAGCCGGCGAACGTCCTGATCCGCAGCGAGGACGGCGAGCCGGTCCTGTCCGACTTCGGCCTGGCCGGGCTCAAGGGGGCCGACCGGCTCACCCAGACGGGCGACGTCCTGGGGACGCCGCTCTACATGGCGCCCGAGCAGATCCTCGGCAACCACAAGCAGGTCGACGGGCGGGCCGACGTGTGGGCGCTGGGGGCGCTGCTGTACGAGATGATCGCCGGGCGGGTGCCCTTCCCGGGCGACACACTGGTGGCGGTCTCGCAGCGGATCACGGGCGAGCAGCCGACCCCGCTCACAGACTTCAACCCCGAGGTGGACCCCGACCTGGTGGCGGTGGTGGCCGCCGCGCTGACCAAGGAGAAGGCGGCGCGAATCCCGAGCCCTGGCGCGCTGGCGTCCGCCCTGCGCACCTGGCGGCGATCGCGCAGCCAGGGCCTCCCGCCGTCGAAGGGGCGCGGAGTCGGCTGGCCGCTGGCGGTGGGGCTGGCGTCAGGCGCCCTCGTGGCGGGGCTCGGCATCACGGTGTGGGTGGTCGGACGGCAGCGAGAGGACGCCGCGCGCCTGGCGCAGGCGAGGCAAGCGGAGCCGGCCGCGCAGCGCGGCCCCTCCCTCGAGGAGCGCGCGGCGCGCGAGCTGACGGGCGCGCTGCGGGCGGCGCTCGCGGCCGCCGACGCCGACGCCGCCCGCGCCGCCCTCGGCACCCGCGCCGACTCCCTGGTGCGGCGGGTCCCCACCCTGGGGGGGCAGCTGGCTGCGGCGCGGCGCGAGGCGGACGCCGTGGCGGCGTCCGCCGCCAAGGAGCGCCTGGCCGGCGACGGGCTGTCCGATGCGCTCCGGGTGCTCGATCGGTGGCTGGCGGTGCACGTGCGACTGTCCGAGCTGACGGGCGCCCCTGAGGAGAGCCCGCTGCTGGCGGACACGCTGTTCGACCTGCTGCGGGAGCGGGAGGCGGGCCTGGAGGGGAGCGGCCTGCTGCACGACGAGGTGGCCCTGGGCCAGGTCGAGCGCGTGGCCGCGGCGGGGCTGCAGGTCTCCCACCGCCCCGCGGTCGACCTCGTCAACCGGGTGCTCAACCGCCGCTTCCCCCACGTCGAGCGCCCCAGCGCTGGTGACGCCTACCCCCGCTTGATGCGAGCGCTGGCGCGCCTGGGCGCGGAGATCAAGTTCGAGCCGGTGGCGCGGCTGGGGCCCTGGCGCGACCGGCTGGGCAAGTCGGCGGAGGCGCGGTACCTCGCGGCGCGCTGGCAGCTGCAGGACCTCCGCCAGCGGGGCTTCCACGACGCCCAGGCGCGGCGTCGCTACTTGGAGCGCCTCACCGCCACGGCCCGCCTCCTGGAGGGCTC
>JAWLGW010000853.1:0-3642 GCA_041690735.1 Planctomycetota bacterium | reverse complement strand
GCACGATCTTCCTCGACGAGATCAGCGAGCTCGACCCGGGGCTGCAGGCGAAGCTGCTGCGGGTGCTGCAGGAGCGGCGCCTGCTCCGAGTGGGGGGCCTCACCGAGCGCCCCGTCGACGTGCGCGTGATCGCCTCGACCAACCGCGACCTGGCCGAGCAGGTCGAGGCGCGCCGCTTCCGCGAGGACCTGTACTACCGCCTCAACGTGATGGCGATCGTCATGCCGCCGCTGCGCGAGCGGCCCGAGGACGTGCCGCTGCTGGCGCACCACTTCCTCAAGCTCCACGCCAAGGAGCTGGGGAAGGGCGCGGTGACGGGCTTCAGCGACGAGGCGCTGGACTTCTTCTCCAGCTACCCCTGGCCCGGCAACGTGCGCGAGCTCAAGAACGTCGTCGAGCACGCCGTGATCGTGTCGCGCGGCAGCAAGGTCGAGCTGCCGGACGTGTCGATCGCCCACGCGGGTCGGCCCGACACCGACCGCCTGCGCAAGGCGGGCGGCGTCCGCCTCGAGCTGGCCGACTTCCGCATCGCGACGGCGGAGCGGGCGCTGATCCGCGCGGCGCTCGCCGAGACCGACGGCCACAAGACGCGCGCCGCCGAGCTGCTGGGGATCAACCGCGCCACGCTCTACAACAAGCTCAAGGCCCACGGCCTGACGGAGGAGGGCTCATGATCCGCTACCGCGACTTCCCGCCCGCCCTCGAGGCGACGGACGACGGCTTCGGGCTCGGCCCCTTCCGCTCGGCGGTGGCCGCGGCCAACGCCTGGCTGGCGGCGGAGGGCGTGGAGGCGCTCAACGTCGAGACGGTGGTGCTGCCCAACGCCCTCGCCAGCGGCGAGCAGGGCGCCGAGGACACCTGCCTGCGCGTGGAGGGCGGCGCCGACTGGTACCAGTTCGTGCGGGTGTGGTTCCGCGAGGGCTGACCGGTGCCTTCTCGTTCCTCCGCCTGCCGCTAGGCTGCTGCGCCCCGCGGCGAGCGCCGCAGACTGGAGGGCGCAGGTGAAGCGGCGAGCGCGAGCGCGTGTGACGACAGGCCTGCTGGTCGCCCTCCTGGCGGCGGGCTCCCTCGGCCCCCCGGCCGCCGAGGCGATCGCGGGCGGCGTCGCGCCGCCGGCGGACGCCGACGGCTGGCGGACGGTGCCGGTCGGCCTGTGCGAGGACTACCCCGAGGAGACCCGTGACCTGGCGCGGGTGCGTAAGGACCTCGAGGCGCTGCGGGCGGCGGGCGTGCGCTCGCTGCGGGTGTCGATCGGCTGGGACGGGATCGAGCCCCGCGACGACGCCTTCGACCTCTCCTTCTGGGATCAGTTCGTGCGGATCGCCGTCGACGAGCTGGGGCTGACCCTGCTCCCCTACGTGTGCTACACGCCCAAGTGGGCGGCCCGCCACCTCCAGGACGCCTACCGCAGCCCTCCCAGGGACGTGGCGGAGTTCGCGGAGGTCATGCGGCTCCTGGCCGCCCGGTACCGGGGGCGCGTCCACACCTGGGAGCTGTGGAACGAGCCCGACAACCACGCCTACTGGACCGGCTCGGCCGCGGACTACGCGGCCCTGCTGCGGGCCGGGGCGGCGGCGGTGCGGGCCGCGGCCCCCGAGGCCCGGGTCGTGCTCGGCGGGATCGCCTGGGACCTCGACTTCCTCCGCGAGGTCCTGGCCGCCCCAGGAGCCGCGGAGGCAGCCGACGTGATCAACCTGCACGCCTACTACGAGACCTGGAGCCCCGAGCCCCTGGAGCGGCTCACCGGCTACGTGCGCGAGGCCGCCGACCTGGTGGCGGAGCTGGGGCGAGGGCAGCCGCTGTGGATGGCGGAGGTCGGCTACTCCAGCTTCCGGCGCGGGCGGGCGGTGTCGGCGCAGTACCGGGCGCGCTACGACCACGAGCACACCGCCGAGCACCAGGCCGGGGCCCTGGTGCGGACCGTCGCCCTGCTCCTGTCCTCGGGGGTGGTGGAGCGGGTGGCGTGGTACGAGCTACGGGACCTGCCGCCGGACGAGGAGGTGATCGGCGACGTCAACAACCGCCACCTGGGCGTCCTCGACCCGCGCGGCGCGCCCAAGCCGGCCTACGCGGCCCTCCAGCTGGTCACCCGCCTGTTCGCCGGCGGGTTCCGCGGCGTGGACGGCGAGCTGCAGGTCACGCGGCGGGGCGACAGCGCGGCCGAGGTCCACGGGTTCGCCCGGCCCGACGGCAGCGTGGTGCTGGTCGCCTGGCTGCCCACGGTCCGCGCCGGCGTGCGGGCTGCCGAGGGCCCCGGAGACGGCGCCGACCGTCGGGTCGAGCGCGTCGAGGTGCAGCTGCCGGCGGGGCTGGGCGACCTCGCTACCGGCCAGCGCCTGGACGCTGCCGGCCGCCGCCGCGGCGACGTCACGATCGCGCCCGCCGAAGCTGGTGGCGCCAGCGCGGTGGCGCTCGAGCTGCGGGGCGGTGAGGTGGCGGTGGTGGTCCTGGAGGCGCAGCGGGGCTGATCCGCCGCCGCGTCGCAGGCGGACGCAGCTGGCGCGCCCTGCGGGACGACGCGACGTCGTCCCTGGGCGCTTTCGTCCCCCGGCCTCCCGTCCAGCCGAGTAGGAGCCGCTGCCGCCGGCACTTGCCTTGCTCTCCGCCTCCTGAGCACCTCGGCCGGAGCGCCGAGGAGGAGGAGGTATCCATGGTCGACGTCAACCTGGGCGGCTGGGACAGGCCGCTGTTCGGCGACGTAATGCTCGGCGGCCTGTTCGACCGCCTCCGGCGCGAGATGGACTGGTCCGCCGGAGGGTTCGGCACCCCGAGCTTGGGGCTGAGCGAGGGCCTGAGGGGCCTCGAGCTGCGCGACCGAGACGGGGAGCTGCAGGTCCAGCTCGACGCTCCGGGGTTCGTGGAGGACGACATCGAGGTCACGATCGGCCGCGACACCCTCACGATCCGGGGCGAGCGCAAGGGCGACGTGCCCGAGGGCTACCGGCCGCTGCGCCGGGAGCGGGGCGCGCTGTCGTTCACCCGCTCGTTCACTCTCCCCTGCGAGGTCCAGCAGGACCAGGCGCGGGCGAGCCTCCGCCACGGGATCCTGACCCTGATCCTGCCCAAGGCGCAGGCGTCCCAGCCCCGGGCGATCCCGGTCAAGTCGAGCTGAGGGAGGTGGAGCATGGCCAAGGAGAGCAAGAAGGGCGGCAAGGGCCGCCAGGCCGAGCAGGGGCAGCAGAAGCAGACCCCCGCGCGCATCGAGCAGGGCGGCGAGCTGCAGCGCCTCCAGCCGGAGGCCGCCTGGTGCCCGTGCGACATCCTGGAGGGCGACCAGGACTACCTGCTGCTGGCGGACGTCCCCGGCGTCGAGTCGTCGGGGGTGGACCTGCGCCTGGAGCGCGGGCTGCTGCAGCTGGAGGCGCGGCAGAGTGAGGTGAGCGAGGGCGCCGGCGGGCGGCAGCGGGTGTTCACGCGCTCGTTCCAGTTCGGGTCGGACGTGGACCCGGAGGGGATCTCCGCCAGCCTCGACCACGGCGTCCTGCGGGTGCACCTGCAGAAGTCGAAGGAGTCGCGACCGCGGCGGATCTCGGTGCAGACCGGCTGAGTGAGGGCGGCGGTCGGTGCCGATCGATAGCCTCGTCCCCCTGCGCCGCTCGACGGCGCGGGGGGGCGCTCGGGACTGGGAAGAAGGAGGTGGCG
>JAWLGW010000852.1:0-3645 GCA_041690735.1 Planctomycetota bacterium | reverse complement strand
GTTCACGTTCCGTGTTCGATAGGGCTCCTCGCGAGGCGCTCCTCGCGTCTTGCGACAGCCTCCCCCGCAGACCCGCCCTCGTCACACCTGCGCGACCGGGGCCCGCCCCGTCTCGCTGGCGTGACATCGCCCCCCCTCGCTCGCCGCAACCGCAAGCGCCGCCGTCGCGCGGCGGGGAACGCTCGTTGCACGGCGGCCCTCCAGCCCCCTTTCGGAGGACCTCTCATGTCACCCGTGACCGCACCTCCTCGCTCCGCGCCCCCCGCTCGCCGCCCCACCCCGCCCAAGGGCCTGGGCCTGCCCCGTGACGCGGTGTCCGGCATGCCGATCCAGCGCGGCGGGCTGCATCCGGTGACGGTGTGGTTCCTCAGCGCGCTGGGCGCGGTCATCGCGACGGCGCTGGTGGTCATGGCGATCGTGGCCGCCTTCCCCCGGGCCTGAGCCGGAGCGACCCCACCGTGTGCATGAGCGAGCCGGTCCTCCCGGCCGGCCTCGGCGAGCCGTGGTTCCGCCTGCCTCCCGAGCACCCGCTGCAGGTCCTCGTCCTCGAGCAGGAGGAGCTCCTGCGCCTGGCCGACCGGCTGGCGGCGGTCGACGCGCAGCTGCAAGAGCGGCCCACCGATCAACCAGAGCACCTCCTCGACCTGCTTTGTCTGGTTCATTACCTGGGCCGGGCCGAGCCGCATCGGCGCAAGAAGCTGGAGGCGCTGCTCCCCGAGCTCGAGGCGGCCGGCGCCCAGCTCCTGGCGAGCCGGGTGCGCGAGTCGGAGCAGTGGCTGGCGAGCGCGCGTGAGGACCTGCGTCGCCTGGCGGCGGAGCAGGACCCCATGCCTCGCGAGGCGCGGCGCGCCACCGTCCACCGCATGACCCGGGCGCTGGTGGCAGGTCTGCGGGAGCAGATCACCTTCGAGCAGGAGGAGGTGTTCCCTCGGGCCCTCGCCCGCCTCGATCGCGACGCCTGGGAGCGGATCGCCTTCAAGGCGGCCGGGATCGGCAGCTGCCTGGGACGCCTCGAGCCGCGCGCGGCCGCGGGCTGAGCTCGCCCTTCGCGCGGGCTGAGGTTTGCCGCTAGCGGCCCAGCCTGGCGTACAGCGCAGGGAGCACCAGCAGCGTCAGCAGGGTCGAGGTCACCAGCCCGCCGATCACCACCGTCGCCAGGGGCCGCTGCACCTCGGCCCCGGCCGAGGTCGCGAGCGCCATGGGGACGAAGCCCAGCGAGGCCACCAGCGCCGTCATGAGGACCGGGCGCAAGCGCGTCCGCGCCGCCTCACGGGCGGCGTCGCGGCGAGCCATCCCTCGCTCCCGCAGCTGCACCACGTACGAGATCAGGACCACGCCGTTGAGCACGGCCACGCCGAACAGCGCGATGAACCCGACCCCGGCCGAGATCGAGAGCGGGTAGCCGCGCGGCGCGAGCGCCAGCAGTCCGCCGGTGATCGCCAGCGGGACGTTCAGGTAGATCAGCAGGGCCAGGCGCCCGTCGCCTAGCGCGCGCCAAGGCGCCGGCACCGGAACCTGCTCCTATTCGGGGGTTCGAGGGCTGCGAGCAGGAGCAGACGAACCTAGTCGCCAGTCGGGACCCGCTCCTCCGCCTCCGCCGGCTCGTCGTCGAACAGCACCCGCACGGCCGGCGTCTCGAGGTCGTCGAACTGCCCGCTGCGAATGGCCCGCACGCAGGTCCACACGGCCAGGCCGGCCAGCAGCAAGGCCAGCGGCAGGACCACCAGGATCACCTCCACGCGACGTCCTCCTGCCCCGCCGCCCGGACGCGGCGGAAGGAGTTGGTGACGACGCTCAGGGAGCTGAGCGGCATGAGGATCGCCGCCAGCAGCGGGCTCACCAGGCCGGCCACCGCCAGCGCCGCGACCACCACGTTGTAGGCCAGCGAGATGGCGAGGTTGGTGTGCACCCGCGAGAGGGTCGAGCGGGCCAGGCCCAGCAGCCCGGCGATCGGCGCGATCCCGGGGCGGGACAGGAACACGTCCGCCGCGGCCAGGGTCGCCTCGGAGCCGCCGTGGACGCCCACACCCACGGTGGCGGCCGCCAGGGCGGCGGCGTCGTTCACGCCGTCGCCCACCATGACCACCGGGCCCTCCTGCAGGCTGGCCTCGACCCGCGCCAGCTTCTGCTCGGGCAGCAGCCCGCCCACGGTCTCGGCGGGGTCGAGGCCCAGGGCCCGCCCCACCTCACCCACCACCCGGGGGTGGTCGCCCGAGAGGATGCCGACCCGCCAGCCGGCGCGCTCCAGGCGTCGCACGGTGCTCGCGGCGTCGGGGCGCAGCGGGTCGCCGAAGCCGGCGACCCCGACCGCCTGGCCGTCGACCGCCACCACGACCGGGGTCCGGCCGGCGGAGAGCGTGGCCTCGAGGGCCGCGGCCAGGGGTCCCTCGGCGTCGATCCCGCCGCGCCGCAGGCAAGCGGGCGAGCCGACGCGCACCTCGCGCCCGCCGATGCGGCCGCGCAGGCCGCCCCCCACCTGCTCGACCTGTCCGTCGGCGTCGAGGGCGGGCAGCTGATCCACCTCGGGCTCGAAGGCCTCGCGGAAGCCGGCGGCGATCGGATGCGCCGAGTGCGCCTCCAGCGCCAGCACCAGGGGCTTCACCGCGTCGTCGCCTTCCCAGGTCAGGAGCGCGGTTTGCCCCTCGGTGAGGGTGCCCGTCTTGTCGAGCCAGATCCGGGGTCGCTCGCCGCCGCGCGCGGCCACCGCGAGGCGTTGCAGGACGTCGCCTCCCTTCACCAGCAGGCCGGCCCGCGCCGCCCGGCCCAGGGCGGCGCTGATGGCGAGCGGCGTCGCCAGGCCCAGGGCGCAGGGGCAGGTGACGATGAGCAACGCGACCACGTGGTTCACCGCGGCGCCGGGGTCGCTGGGGATCCACACCGCCAGGGTCACCGCCGCCAGCAGCAGGACCACCGCCACGAAGGCCCCGGCCAGCCGGTCGGCGAGCTGCACGACGGGCGCCTTGCGCCGGCCGAAGGCTTCGACCTGCTGCATGAGCCGACCGACGCGGGTGTCCTCGCCGGTGCGCTCCACCTCCACCACCAGGCGACCGGCTATGTTGACCGTGCCCGCGTGCACCGGGTCGCCAGGCCCGACGGGGACGGGGCGGGACTCGCCGGTGAGCAGCGCCGCGTCGACCTCGCTGCTGCCCCGCACCACCCGACCGTCGCTGGGGATCGGGTCGCCGGCGCGGACCTCCACCGCGTCGCCCGCCTGCAGCGCCTCCAGCGGCACCTCGACCGCCTGCTCGCCTTCCAGGCGGCGCGCCGAGGTGGGCGCCAGGGACTGCAGGAGCTCGGTGGCGTCGGCGGCGGCTCGCCGCTGGCGGTGCTGCAGCCAGCGCCCAACCAGCAGCAAGAACACCAGCACGGTGACGGTGTCGAAGTAGATCTCGCCGGCGCCCCGGACGGTGTTCCAGGCGCCGTAGCCCAGGCCGACCAGCAGGGCGATCGCGATCGGCAGGTCCATGTGGGGGGAGCGGGCCCGGAGCGAGGCCCAGCCTCCCCGCAGGAACACCCGCCCCTGCCCCAACACGGCCGCCACGGTGACGGCCAGGGCGGCCCACCGGAACAGCCCCTCCAGCCAGGGCTCCATGCCGCTGAACACGGCCCCGTACAGGGCGAAGGAGATCAGCATCACGTTGCCCG
>JAWLGW010000851.1:0-3648 GCA_041690735.1 Planctomycetota bacterium | reverse complement strand
GAGGAGCAGGTGGCGGGGCTGATCCGCACCGGGCACGAGGCTGTTTTCCGGCGTTGAGCCTGTCCTGCCTTTGCTGGGCCCTTAGCATCGCAGGCGCGGAGAGGTGAGGCATGGAGAGCTGGTGGGGCCTGTTCGCGGCCGCCTTCGGGGCGGTGTTCGTGGCCGAGCTGGGGGACAAGACGCAGCTGGCGGCCCTGGGGCTTTCGGCCAGCGGCAAGCACCCCTGGGCGGTGTTCGCCGGCTCCTCGGCCGCCCTGGTCCTCGCGTCCGCGCTGGCCGTGGGCGCGGGCAAGCTGCTGTCGACGCGGCTCGACCCGCGCTGGCTCCATTACGGCGGCGCCGCGCTGTTCGTGCTGATCGGGGTGGTGATGCTGATCCGGGGCCCGGGCTCCGACTGACTCAGCGACCGCGGCCTGCTGCCGCTCGCCCGCGGTGGGCGCTATGCTCGCGGCGGCGAGGTTGCCCGTGTCCGATGCCGTCCGCCGCGAGCTCGAACGCCAAGCGCGCGCCGGTGACCGCGACGCGCGCGGGCAGTTGCTGCGCGAGCGGGCGCGGGATGGCGCGCTGTCTCCGGAGCGGCTCGCGCTGGGGGCTGCGCTGGGTAGCCAAGCCGCCGCGGCGGCGCTCGGTCGTCCCCCGGCGTGTCTTCCCCTCACGCCCGAGGCCCTGGCGGAGTGGCTGCGTGGGCTGGCCGCCTTCGGCAAGCCCGTCGTGGTGCGGGCGGGGATCGCCGCGGCCCGGATCGATGCCGGCCTGCGCCTGGCGAAGCCGTTCCCCAACGAGATCCCGGAGGCGATCGACCTGGCGGAGCGGTGGCTGGAGGCCGGCGCGCTGCCGCCCCCTGACTACCCGTGGTGCAGCCCCTGCACGATTCCGGACCACATCCTGGCGGCGCTCGCCAGCGACGACGCGGCGGCGGCCGCCGAGGCGGTGGCGCGGATCCCGCCGGAGCTGTTCGCGGCCGAGCCCGAGCGGGTGGCGGAGGCGGTGGCGCGCGAGCTGTTGCCGTGGGCCCTCGACGAGGACGAGGCAGCCGCCGGGTGAGCGACGAGCGGCTGCGCGAGCTCGAGCGTCGCTACCTCCTGGGGGACGTCGCCGCGGGAGTGCGCCTGCTGCGAGCGCGGCTGCGGCGGCGGGCCGTCGACGCGGACGGGCTGCAGGCGGCGGCCCTGGCGGGCGACCGCGCCGCGGCGCAGGTCCTCGGCGTCACGGACGCCATCGCCCGCATCGAGCGCTACCTCACCGAGCACCACCCCGAGCTGCTGGAGGGGCTGCGGCCGCCGCTCGATCCCGCCGAGCTGCCGCCGATCGAGGCCGCCCTGGGGAGCCGGTTGCCAGGGCCGCTGGTGGAGCTCTACCTGTGGCGGGGCGGGCAGTCCCTCGTCGAGCCCGTGCCGAGCTTCTACGCAGTGGGCTGGCGGCTGATCTCGGCTGGCGAGCTGCCCGCTCGACGCCGCGAGCTGTACGAGGCCATGGGGCGCGAGCTGCCTGGGGCCGGCGGTCTGCTCCCCGTGCTGTGGTGGAAGGAGCAGGAAGACGATGCCGATGGCGAGCAGGAGGAGGTGGAGGCGCAGGGGAGCGACGGCGCGCAGGACGACGGGGACGATCCCGAGGCGAGCTTCCACGCGATCTGCGTCGACCTCGACGGCGGCATCTCGGCCCGCCCGGGCCACGTGCTCGAGGTCAAGAACGGCCTCGGCGCGGAGGTCGACATCACGCTCCTGTTCCCCTCGCTCGACCGGTGGCTGGTCACCTACGCCGAGGCGCTGGACGCCGGGCTGTGGGAGCCGGACCGGCCCCTGTTCTCCTCTGCTGCCCGGGAGGACGCCGCGGCTGGCGAGGCGGCGGAGCCGGGAGAGGACTCGCGCCCGCTGCGGGGCCTGCGCGCCAAGGACGCCTACGACGCCTTCGTCGAGGAGTACAACCCGGGCTATCCGCGGCCCCTCGATGTCCCGCGGGCGATTCGCAACGCCTGGTCCTGCGGCGGGTGCGCGGCGCTGCTGGCGCTCGCCGCTGCCGGGTTCCACTGGTGGCGGGAGTGGTACTGGGCCTGGAGCTGCTGCACCCTGCCCTGGATCTTGTTCTTCGGCTGGGTGGTCGCCCTGCAGGTCGAGGAGGTGAAGCGCTTCCGCCGGCGCGAGCGCGTCGCCCGCGAGGCGGCCGCGGCGAAGCGCGGGGGCGCGGCTCCGTGACCCCGTGCGTCGCGGAGGCGGCGGCGGCTATCCTGGGGCGGTGACGAGCCCCTCGGATCCCCTCTCCCGCCTCGCTCCCGCCGAGCGCGCCGTGGTCGAGGCGGCGGTGACGCGGGGGTTCTTGCCTCGGGAGCAGCTCGGGCAGCTGCTCGCGGCGCTCCCTCCCGGCAGCCCGCTGCTGCCGCGGTTGGCGCAGGTGGTCACGGACTCGGCGCAGCTCGACGTGCTGCGCGCCGTCTACCGCCACGCCGCCAGCGAGAGCGGCCGTCAGGCCGCTGGTCTCCAGCACAGCCTGGCCGACAGCGAAGTGACGGCCGTCACCCCGCCGCCCTCCCCGGCCGGACAGCCGGCCGGCGCCCGGGCCGACCACGAGGTCACCGCGATGACCCCGCCGCCCGCCAGCGGCCGTCAGGCCACCCACGTCACCCAGGCCACCACGGCGGCCGCGGCGGCGCCGCTCCTCTCGTCCGCCGAGGCGCCGCGGGTGTTCGGCCCCTACTCCGTCGAGCGCGAGCTGGCGCGGGGCGGCATGGGCGTGGTCTACATCGCGCGCCACCGGGGGCTCAACCGGCGGGTCGCCCTCAAGGTGCAGCAGCTCGACGACCCCGAGCTGACCGAGCGGTTCGAGGTCGAGGCGCAGGCGGCCGCGCGCCTGCGCCACCCGAACATCGTGGGGATCCACGAGGTCGGGCGGGTGGGCACCAAGGCCTGGCTGGCCATGGACCTGATCGAGGGCAGCTCCCTCAAGGACCACCTGGCGGAGCAGGGGCCCATGCGCCCCAAGGAGGCGGCCCGCCTGTGCGAGCGCCTGGCGCGGGCGGTCGCCTTCGCCCACTCCCGCAGCATCCTCCACCGCGACCTCAAGCCGCACAACGTGCTGCTGAGCGGCGAGGGGGAGCCGGTGCTCACGGACTTCGGCATCGCCAAGGACGTGAGCGAGGAGGGCAGCGCCCGCGGCCTGACCGTGACGGGGCAGGTGATCGGCACCCCCGCCTACATGCCGCCGGAGCAGGCCGAGGGGAACGTCGGCAAGATGGACCGGCGCTCCGACGTGTACTCGCTCGGCGCGACCCTGTACCACATGCTGGTGGGCGCGCCGCCCTTCGAGGGGCCCTCGCCCACCAACGTGATCGTGCAGGTGCTCTCCAAGCCGCCGGTCCCTCCCTCGCGCCGGCGCAAGGCGGTCGACGCCGACCTGGAGACGATCTGCCTGCGCTGCCTCGAGAAGGAGCCCGAGCAGCGCTACGACTCCGCCAGCGACCTGGCCGACGACCTGGCGCGGTACGCCGCGGGCGAGCCGATCCTGGCTCGGCCGGTAGGCGCGTTCGAGCGCCTGTGGCGGCGCGCCCGCCGCAACACCACCCTGGTCGCCGGGGTGGCGCTGACGGCGGCGGGCGTCATCGCGGCGCTGGCCGGGCTGACGGTGTGGGCGCTGGCGGCGCGGGACGCGGCCATG
>JAWLGW010000850.1:0-3650 GCA_041690735.1 Planctomycetota bacterium | reverse complement strand
GCTGCACGGCCTGACCGGCGAGCCGTTCCGGGCCCTGTACGTGTGTCGGGATCGGATCGAGCTGCGGCGGGGCTGGTGGTTCTCGTCGGGCCACATGGACACCACCGTGGAGGAGCTCGACCGGACGCTGCCCTGCACCACCGAGCCCCAGCGGGCGGCGGCCGCGGAGGTGCTGGCCCGCGAGTGGGGCGAGGCCCTGGCGAGCGCCGCCCTGGCCCACCTCGACCGCGGCGCCGCCCTCGGCTGACCGAGGCGTCGCGCCGGCCGGTTTGGTAAGACGGGGCCCGTCGGCGGCGCCGGGGGAGGGCTCGCGTGAGCCCAGGGTCGTCGCCGAGCGCTGGCTGCGCTCACCTGCCGCCGTCCCGAAGGTGCGCCCGTGCAGATCACGCCCTACCTCGGGCTCTGCGAGCCGGTCGCCTGCCTGACGCACCTGGTACCCGCCCTGCTCGTGGCGGCGGCCAGCCGCTCGCTCCTGGCCCTCGCCGGCGACGACCGCCGGCGCCGCCTCATGCTGGGCCTGTTCGCCGGCAGCGTGATCCTGCAGCTGGCGGTGAGCGGCCTGTACCACGCCTACCCCCACGAGAGCAGCTCGCGCCTGCTCCTGCAGCGCCTCGACCACGCGGCGATCTGGCTGATCACCGCCGGCTGCTTCCTGCCCCTGCAGGGCTTCCTGCTCCCCGGTCGCCTCGGCCGCGCCCTGCGGGCGGCCGTGATCGCCTTCGCCCTGGTAGGCGCCCTCGGGCAGACCGTGTTCTTCGACCTGATCCCGGCCTGGGTGGGCGTCCTGTGCTACGTGGGCTTCGGCTCGATCGGCACCCCGATCGCCGTGTGGCTGGTGGTCCGGCGGGGCCTGCGCTACACGGCCTGGTTCTTCGCCTTCGGGGTGCTGATCTCCTCGAGCGCCCTGCTGGAGCTGGCCGAGGAGCCCACGGTGATCCCCCACGTGGTGGAGTACCACGAGGTGGTCCACCTGCTGATCGTGGCCGGCCTGGCCTGTCAGTGGCAGTTCGTGCGGCAGCTCGCGAGCGAGGCCCGGGCGCCCGCGCAGGACCTCGCGCCCGCGGCGCTCGAGACGAACGACGAGGAGCTGCCCGTCACCGCGAGCGCTCGCTTGCCGGGCGTGGCCTAGACGGTATCCTCGCCCCACTTCGCCACCACCGCGGGAGGCGCGATGCACCCCACCCTGCACGTCCCGGGGCCGCTCCTGGGCCTGCTGCTGCTCCTGGCCGCCCCCGCGTGGGCGTGGCACTGGCGGCGCAAGGCCACCGCCAAGGAGCGCGAGCCCTGGACCTTCGCCTTCGTCCTGGGCGGCGGCGGCCTGCTGCTGCTCAGCGGCCTGATCGCCCCGCTGCGCACGATCACCTGGCCCACCTACGGCTTCATGATGCTGCTGGGCTGCCTGGCGGTGACCATGCTCGGGGTGCGGTGGGTGACCCGCCGCGGCCTCCTCAAGATGGATCACATGCTCGAGCTGCTGCTGATCGGCGGCGTCACCGGGCTGGTGTGCGCGCGGGCGGTGTTCCTGGTGGAGGCCTGGGACACCCACTTCGCCGACCGGCCGCCGGCCCTGGCCAGCCCGGGCCCGAGCGAGCCGCTGGCGGCTGGGGACCGCCTCGAGCTCGCGAGCCACGTGGGCCCCGCCACGATCACCTTCACCGGCGAGGAGCGGACGCTGGCGGCGATCGAGGCGGCGATCGAGCAGCAGGCGTCCGCGCAGGACGTCCACGTCGAGGTCAAGACCACGCAACACCGCACCGAGGCGGGGGTGACCGTCTACGAGCGCGGCTTCCTCATCAAGACGCACACGCGGGGGCCGGACGCGCGGCTGCAGGTGGTCGGCGGCGCGGGGGCGCGCAAGCTGGGGCTGCCGATCGGCGGGCTGACCCAGGGCGTCGCCGTCCCCTTGTCGCGGGTCTTCGACCTGCGCATGGGCGGGCTGACCTACTTCGGCAGCGTGTTCGGGGTGTTGCTGGGGTCGTTCGTGTACCTGCGCCTGCGGCGGGTGAGCATCCTCGAGACGTTCGACGTCATGGCGCCCACCTTCCCCCTGGGGCTGTTCTTCGGCCGCCTGGGCTGCCTGTCGCGCGGCTGCTGCTGGGGGCGGGAGATCGGCGCCGAGGCGTGGTTCCCGGGCCTCTCCTTCCCGCCCTGGACGCCCGCCTGGGACCAGTTCGCCCGCGAGCGGCTGACCTGCGACCTCGACCCGCTGCTGTCGCTCGCGCAGCCCCACCCCCGGCTGGCCGCCGGCCTGGGCGACCTGGTCCAGGGGACCCCGCCCCTGCACGCGACCCAGCTGTATGAGGGGATCCCGGTGCTGCTGGTCTTCGGGCTGCTGGTCGTGTACCGAACCCACTTCCAGCGGCGGGTCGGGCAGGCGTTCGCGCTGCTGGTGCTGCTGCAGGCGCCGGTCAGGTTCGTGGTCGAGCACATGCGGCGCGACCACGAGGTCTTCTTCACCGGCCTCGGCTACCCCCTCACCGAGAGCCAGTGCGTGGCGATCGTCCTCGGCCTGCTCGCCGCGCCGGCCTTCTGGTACTTCACCCGGCACGGCCGGCCGCTCCCGGCCGACGTGACGCCGGGCGCGCCCGAGGCGGAGCCGGCGTCCGCCGCTGATGCGGACGCGGGCGCCGGCGCGGACGCCGCCGCAGAAGCGGCGCGGGGCTGAGCGAGCGGTGAGCGCGGCCGTGGGCCCGGCGGAGCGGGGGCACCTCCCGCTGCCGCCCCGGTGGGTGGGGCTGCTGGCCTACGCCTGCTACGCCGCCCACGCCGGCTACTTCCTGGCGGTGGACCGCCCCTCCAACCTGCTGTGGGGCTGCCACATGGCGTCCCTGGGGGTGGGGACCGGGCTGCTGCTGCGCTTCCCCCTGTTCATCGGCATGGGGGTGCTGTCGCTCTTGTGGGGCTGCCCCCTGTGGATCGCGGACGTGCTCACCGGCGGCGAGTTCCTGCCCACCTCCATGCTGACGCACCTCGGCGGGCTGGCGGTGGGGATCTACGGGGTGCAGCGCCTGGGGATCCCCCGCTTCACCTGGGCGGTGCTCCTCGCCACCACGGCGCTGCTGCTGGTCCTCAGCCGGTGGCTCACCGTCCCCGCCGAGAACGTGAACCTCGCCTTCGCCCCGCCCGCCGGCTGGGAGGCGACCTTCCCCCCCTACCCCACCTTCGGGGCGATCCTGCTGACCGGCGCCTGGGCGCAGTTCCTCGCCGGCGAGACCCTGCTGCGGTGGACCTTCGAGCCGGGCTCCTCGCGCCTGGAGGAGATCGCCACCCGCGCCCGCGACCTGGTGGTGCTCGCCCTGGGCGGCGCCTGGCTGGCGGCGCTGTTCGCCGTCTGCGCGCCGCTGGCCGTGGTGTGGCCCACCCACGCCTGGCGCAACCGGCTCAGCCTGCTGGCCGGTCGCCTGTGGAGCCGGTTCGCCCTGTTCCTGCTGCGGATCCGCGTCGAGGTCGAGGGCGAGGAGCACCTGCGCCACCCGGCCGTGTTCACCTTCAACCACACCGCCACCCTCGACTACTTCCTCAACGCGCCCCTGGTGGGCTCGCGCTGCCTGGTGTTCGGCAAGCGGTCCCTGTCCCGGGTGCCGCTGCTCGGCTGGGGGTGGTGGCTGGGCGGCCACCCCTTGATCGCCCGCGAGGACCGCGACCAGTGG